>CAIZMK010000241.1 GCA_903934035.1 uncultured Methylococcaceae bacterium | reverse complement strand
TGTGCTGCAAATTTAGCAGTGATTCTACACATTGCTCTGAATCTGATTAAGACTGAAAAAACATCTAAGGTCGGAGTTAAGATCAAGAGATTAAAAGCTGGATGGGATAATGATTATTTGCTTCGTATACTAGGAGTGATTTAAGCGCGATTGCCCTGGCCGTACGGCCGTAATGAACGGCCAAGTGACGGTAATATCATGAATATCGGGCATAGGGTTAATATGTTAATTGAATGTTGCAACAGATGTATAATCTGTTTCATGTTAGATTTCATTGATAGTCGTCAACATTAATAACGAGGTAAATTGTTCATGCAAGCACTTGAAATATAAGTTGATATAACCCCAGATGGTCAGTTACTAAATGCACGCTTACCAACATCTTGTCAGTCGTAGTGGAGTTTGCCTTGAGAGAAGCTGGAGAATAAGCGTGGGATTAATAATAACTGGGGTCAGAGTAAACTTAAATCAGTCTAATTTGAGGGTGTAATACAAATTTCATCAAGTAATATAAGACGGTTTATGCGAAATGGCATTAATGTTGTGTCCGGTTCTGGTATTAAGTAGGTCAGCCTGCCCCAAACCTCAAAGTAAAACTCCAGACCAGCTACGGCATAAAATATTGAAATATATAGGATTATTTTGTTTTCTTTCGCGCACTAATTAACAACAACTATTAAAGTGCTAAAGCCACCTTTGAAACAACTTGCCGCATTTTGCCTGAGGCTTCAGGCAAAATTTCCTTAACGAGTTGTATATGAGTAATGCAAGCACTACCAAAACGGGCTTTAAATTTATCAGGAATACTCATTAAGCTATCAGAACTCCAAAGTTCATTACAAACCACCAAAACTTCAAAGTCATGGAGCGTCTGCTGTGTAATCTTAAACTGCTCAATACCTGGCGTTTCACGCAACACATAAATAGCAGCCAAGGCATGGATAAAAGAACCATCTTGATGGATTAAAAAATCAGTATCACGACCTACGACTTCATCTAATACATGCAAGCCCCTACCCTCTTTATCAAGCTCAGTAGATAATCTGAGCTTATCTCCTGTGCGATAACGTATAAAAGCTTGAGCTTCTGAACAAAGACCGGTTATAACCGCTTCACCCATTTCGCCCTCCTTAACGGGCTGACCTTTATCATCTAATACCTCAAGCACTAGACTCTCAGTCATTAACAGCATTTGCTGATGACTATTTTCATGTGCAGTAAAACCTATATCTCGACTTCCGTACTCATTAGCGACTGGCACCTTAAAAACTTCGGTAATTAATTGACGTTGCTCGGGATATAGCGGCTCACCGGTAGTGCAAACCACTTGTAACTCAGGTAAATTCAAACTACGCTGGTTTTGTTTAGCGTACTCAGCCAGCAAGGCAACACTACTGGCATAACCATAAATACATTTAGGATTAAAGCGTTGGATCATCGTCAAGTACGAATTCATGGTACTTGGTGACATAGCAAATGCATTTAAAACCAATTGATTGATAAGGCGATCACGTATTGTCTTAATTTTATCGGTTTTGTTAAGCTCTACTGGAGCGCCCCATAGATACACTTCCCTATCACCGACATTAACTTGCCACCAGCGTCTAGCACGGATACGCCCGGCTGCATCAGAGGCTTGCCTAGCTCGTCCATAACTGAAAATTAATGGCGCACCACTAGAACCACCTGTGCTATAGCGAAAACAGCCACCGGGGACTTCTTTCCAAACCATTGCCTGACCGTGTAACTGTGCATCAGCTTTATTCATAGTCGGTAATTTTGTTAATTCATCAAAACTCATCGCTTTAAGATCAATTTCTGAACTGGCAATACGCTGAGCATGCCAATGACTATTTTGCTGGGCTGACAACAACAAGCTTTGTAATTTTTGTAATTGCAAATCTTCAAGCTCGACTCTAGCCAGCCATTGTGATCTTTCCAATGTATCTAAATAAGAAAACGTAGGCCTATTTAACAAGGACTCTTGTAAGGGATAAATGAGTTTTCGTGATAAAAAAGGGGTCATAAAACTTTGATCGCCTATTGTAATAATTGATGATATAGCCTTTGTATTTGCTCGGTATGATAAGCAATTGCAAAAGTATCTAAAGCATAGTCACGCGCCTCATGCCCTAGTTGCAGAGCAAGCTGCGGATAGTTAGACAGGCGTTCAATCTCAGTCGCCAATGCCATCGCATCTTTAGGAGTAAACAATAAACCGGTTTTAAGATGTTCAATCATTTCTGCCGCTCCGCCATGATCAGGGCCAATTAACGGTCTAGCCATCGCCATAGCTTCAATAACCACCGTACCTAAAGGTTCAGGACTAGTAGACGCAGACACCACCACATCTAAACCGTTATAAACTTGTTCCATTGCGATCGCATGACCTGTAAATATAATCAAATCATCTAAATGTTCATCTTTAACACGTTTACGTAACTTAGCTTCATAAGCCACACATTCATCAGGCGTACCACCGACTATCAGCATTTTCAAATTTGGTATCTTGTCGCGTAAAATAATTGCAGCATCAATAAACAATTCTTGTCCTTTCCAAGGAATTAATAAGCCTACCAAGCCAACAGCATAAGCATCAAGGGGAATAGCATTTAGCCGCCTAAACTCATGGCCATCTGCCTCAAGGTTTAAATGATCTAAAGCAATACCATCATAAATAACACTGATTTTTTCAGCAGGTATCTGCAGTGTCTCTTGCATACTTTTAGCTATCCACTGAGATACCGATATAAAATGGCTCGGCAAACTATATGCCCAAGCCATTAGCCTTGAACCCTTTTGGTCACCTCTAACATGACAAACAATGGGAATATGTAAACACTTACCTACCAATAAAGCCGCACGATTACAAAGCGGTTCATTATTAGCATGAATTAAATCCGCTTTGAATCGCCAAGCAGTCCACAACAGACGCACAAAGAAAGGCAGAAAGTTAAACACGTCATCTAAGCGAGCTAGCATTTGATTTAATAGCCACGGCACACCCGGAATAGAACTAAGTACTTTCTTGTTTGATAATTGAGTACGTATGCCCACGACATCAATATGCCGATCAATAATAGGCAGCCACTGAGCCTCTTTTGGAATATCTTGATAAGGTAAATCTTTACGCCCAGTGATAACTAATGGATTAAATTGCTGCCTATCCAATTGTCTAACTAGATGGCGCAAACAAATAATAGCACCGCCATAACCAATACCATTTTCTACATAAAGTATGTTTTTTATCTTAGCAATCGTCATAACCTATTTACTCCAACAATTATGCATGTAGGTCGGGTTAGCGATAGCGTAACCAGACACTATGAACTACGAAATGTCGGGTTACGCTATCGCTAACCCGACCTACAAAAAACCATTACTTAATAACTATATAAAATCTCTCCTAACCGCTTTTTTAAAGAGGTAGAAACTAAATTAGCTTGCCTAAGCTGCAGGGTGGATGCGCTGACGCTTATCCATCCTACAAAAACTAAATGCCTAAAACAGAGTTTTTAATTTTTTTAATATCATTAAGCATTTAGCGGGTAAGCAAGCGGAAAGACCATAAATTAATGCCCGTCCCGTCAACGCCTCATACAAACTGGCTACAGCCGCCTGCCTTGCCTTTTGATAATCTTTTACATTGAAATACCAATAAGCCAATGCTGTATAAGCATCAGCGACTAATCGATTTGGATTTAAACCTTGTTGTTGTAAAGGCAAAAAGATAACTCGTCTAAGAGATTTCAGCACTTTAATGCTATCGATCAACATCAATTCAGAAGCCTTCGTAGCATTATTATTATGAAGTCGTCGTAACATCAGTATTTCTGGTAAACAACTAATAGGATAGTAAGCGGCTATTTTTGCCCACAACTCCAAATCTTCGCCATAATGTAAATTTTCATTAAACAAGCCTACCGCTAACAATGTCTCTCGCCTGACTAATACCGTTCCAGTAGGTATAAAATTCTTTTGCAGCAATTTACTCAGTGCATCTGTAATTGGTCGTCCTTGATCTTCTAAACATGCTTTTAATAGCTGATGCTTAGCTAGCACAGAAGGGGTTATTACATTATTATCTTGATCAATTTCAGCCATATCACCGGCTATTAAATGCAGTTCAGGATTACGCGCTAAAGTAGCCAATTGGGTTTTTATCTTATCGACTGTCCATTGATCATCAGCATCTAAAAAGGCAATCCAATCACCTTGAGCCATTTTAATTCCCTGATTTCTTGCCGCAGCAGGGCCACAATTTTCTTGTTTATGGTAACGAATGGTTGTTGACAGACCTTGTATAACTGCAAAAGTATCATCACTAGAACCATCATCGACGACTATAATTTCTGATATCACATAACTTTGCTTAACTATGCTAGTAATCGCCTCAGCAATAAATGCTGCACTATTATAAGCAGGAATAACAGCCGAAATTCTCATCCTAATACCTAATAATTATCTTGAATAACGACAAACCAAGCTTGCTGGAATAATCAAACCACTAATATAGGCCAATAAAACCAACTTTGGATGACGGTAATAGAGTCGCCATAAAAACGGCGCAAGCTTTCTAATTCCAGAGAGTTGCTTGAGTGGCTTCCACTGAGAATTATTAAAATGATTAACTATCTCAATGCCATCCATTAAATATTGCTGACCCAATTCAGGCGAAGATAAATAACGTATTCGCCCGATGTTAGAACCTATAGCTTTTAATAACCGATCTAAACCCTTTAAAGAGTTTTTAAACTCCTCTTCACCTCTAGTGTAATTATAACGATGGGTTGAAATACTAATCGGCAACGCTTGGGCATAAGCGACTAATGCTTCTTGATAAGCTGTATCGGCATTATTATTCCCGTCAATGGGTTCATACATCACATTTCTAACTAAATAAACTTGGGCAAATTCACTTAAATCACCTGCTCTAATTAAATTAAGGTTTTGATGGTAATTCCCCAACTTATCTCTACCATCACAACGATAACCTGCTGTTTGTATCACCGACACACCCTTTTGTTGCCAAACCCTTTCAATATCGCTATTCCATAAATAACAAGGGGCAACACTACTAAGACTTTGAAAGCCAAACAATTTAATAAATGTCTGGCTAGCCAAAGTTATTAATGATTGAGCTTGCTCTGAACTTATTGCCTGGCTAGGCAGTTCGCTACCATCAACATAATGGCCTTGCAAAACGGAATCTAATGATTCCCAATCCCAGTGCTTAGGATCGGCCAAGGCAGCAGCAATGCGACTATCTTTAAGCTGACATAATCTAGCAAAAGCCTGACCATTTAGATGTTCTAAACCATGTAACTGTGGTACCAGCACACCTTGCTGTATTCCCTGCAACATTACTTGATAAATATCTGGCGAAGCTTCATTGAGTAATTTCCGATGATAACCCGCATCAGGATCAACCATGATCTTTTCAATATCAGGTACACTCAGAACTATATCCGCAGTTAACAACGCGGCTCGATCTACTGAATCTTTATGAGACGCTAAACAGGCGAGTAATTGTAAAAGTCGCTGAGCATGAAAACCCTCACCTGGACCCCAATCATCACTTTCTATCAGCACTGGGGTATCGGCAAAATAAAACTCATTCCAAGTCTTTTTAAATAATGAATACTTCCAAGCACAAACTACAATCAAACTCAGCAGCCAAGCGCTGCAAATTATTAAAAATATCATCATCTGTTTAATTTGCTAGGTATTTGCAACTCAGTTAATAAGTTTTTTATTAAGGAGCTAGTATTGGTTTATTGATGAAGTGCTAATAAATTAAAAACAACAATATCATAACATTGCCTAAAGCTCTAGTTGAATTTATCAGCATCATAATATTAACATAAAATATCAGCCTACATAAAACAGACAACAGACTAACACTCTAATAAAACCAATCACCCTCTTGCCAAGATGAGCAATTAATAGACAAAAACTTGAACAAAAAAAATTAGATTTTTATCACGCAAGGGGTAATTGTAATGCTAGTTACATTTATTCATGACAAAATATGCGCTGTCCTAAGTGTTGATTTGAGAATCTATGAAAATTGCTATTTTATCCCGTAATGCCAAATTGTATTCAACCGCCAGATTAGTTGAAGCCGCTCAAGCGCGGGGGCATGAAGTACGGGTCTTGGACGTATTGCGTTGTTATATGAATATAACCTCACATAATCCTTCCATACATTATCGTGGTGAAGACTTAACTGGATTCGATGCCGTCATTCCTCGAATAGGCGCATCAGTGACCTTTTACGGTACCGCTGTATTACGTCAATTCGAAATGATGAACGTCTTTCCACTGAATGAATCAGTTGCCATTTCACGCTCACGAGACAAATTGCGTTCCGTGCAATTACTTGCCAGAAAAGGCATAGGCCTTCCCGTTACAGGCTTCGCTAATAACCCTGACGACATACAAGATTTAATTTCTCAAGTCGGTGGCGCCCCCCTAGTTATTAAACTATTAGAAGGTACCCAAGGTATAGGGGTGGTTTTAGCTGAAACGCATAATGCTGCCGAAAGCGTTATTCAGGCTTTCATGGGTCTTAACGCTAACATTATGGTACAAGAATTTATTAAAGAAGCCGGTGGCAGTGATATACGCTGCTTCGTGATCGGTGATAAAGTCGTTGCCTCTATGAAGCGCCAAGCCAATCCAGGCGAATTCCGTTCTAATTTGCATCGAGGCGGCTCAGCCTCATTAATACGCCTAACCCCAGAAGAACGCTCCACCGCTGTTCGCGCTGCTAAAATCATGGGACTCAACGTCTGCGGTGTAGACATGCTGCGCTCCAATCATGGCCCTGTGATCATGGAAGTCAACTCCTCACCCGGCTTACAAGGCATAGAAAAGGCTAGTGAAAAAGATATCGCCGACTTAATCATTCAGTTTATAGAAAAGCGTTTTGAAACGATGGAAACAACCAAAGATAAATCACCGACTAGAACGCGTACCCGAGGTAAGGGTTGATTACTATCATAAGCTAACTATAAGATGCGCTAAAAAAGTGTAGCGCATCTTTTATCTATGATGCTCCTCCTAGCGCCGGCATATCCCATACAACACATACAGCCTAGCTATAATGATTAGTGTGGGAGCGGCTTTAGATGCGATTTCAATTTTGCGGCTAAAGCCGCTCCTACAAAAACAATGAATACAGTCGGTAACAACGGAATAGTTAATGTATTATCAAGGCATCAAAAAAACCATCGTAGCACGCGTTATCGACAAGAAACCTAGTCGCTTAAATGGCTTACATCCCATCATAGAAAGGATTTTTTTATCTAGGGGTATTACCACAGACAGTGAACTTGAAAGGGACCTTTCAAAACTGCCCTCACCTTGGCTACTTTCAGGCATGGAAGCCATGGTGGAACATTTAATTATTGCTATACAAGAACAACAGCGCATCTCTATCGTTGCTGATTTTGATGCGGATGGTGCGACCAGTTGTGCCGTGGCTATCAAAGGCTTGCAATTACTGGGTGCAGATCATGTAGATTTTGTGGTGCCTAATCGCTTTGAATACGGCTACGGACTAACGCCAGAAATTGTTGATTTAGTTAAAGGGCAACAGCCCGATGTTATTATTACCGTCGATAATGGCATATCCAGTATTGATGGTGTAAAAGCTGCACAAGCGGCTGGCATTAAAGTCTTAGTCACCGACCATCATCTACCTGGCGCAGAGTTACCTGGCGCTGAAGCTATCGTTAACCCTAATCTAATAGATGATAAATTCCCTAGCGGAGCAATAGCGGGCGTGGGTGTTATATTTTATGTATTACTGGCTTTAAGAAGTCGTTTAAGAGAAAGACATTGGTTTAGCAATAATAAGCGCCAAGAGCCCAATTTGGGTCAGTTACTCGATTATGTCGCCTTAGGTACGGTAGCCGATGTGGTCGCACTAGATCAGACTAATCGTATTCTAGTACATCAAGGTTTGATGCGTATAAGATCTGAGCGCTGCCACCCTGGCATTACTGCACTCATAGAAGTATCAGGCAGAAATCCCCGCACATTAATGGCAGCTGATTTAGGCTTCGCCATAGGACCTAGGTTAAATGCCGCTGGCCGTATGGATGATATGTCATTGGGCATACAATGTTTATTGACTGATGATCCTGTGCTTGCCAAAGAAATCGCTGTTCAATTAGATGCGCTTAATAACGACCGTAAGGAAGTAGAAGGCGTTATGAAACATGAAGCCATATCTTTATTAGGCGAAATGAAAGCCCTAGACGAACAGCACTTATTATCTGGCGTGTGTTTGTATGATAGCTCCTGGCATCAAGGCGTTATTGGAATCTTAGCTTCACGCATAAAAGATCGCTTACATAGACCTGTCATCGCCTTTGCACCGGCGGGTAAAGATTTAATTAAAGGCTCGGCAAGATCGATTCCGGGTGTTCATATCCGAGATGTACTTAGTGATATATCAGCTTTACACCCCCAATTACTCAGTAAGTTTGGTGGTCATGCTATGGCTGCTGGCTTAAGTATTAGTATGCACGACTACCCAGTGTTTGCCCTAGCTTTCGACGAAATGGTTAGCAAACGCTTAGCGGATGTCGATTTAGATCAAAAGATACTTTCCGATGGTCAGTTATCGGAACAAGAAATGACTCTTGAATTTGCTGATCTATTGCAAGATGTAGCCACTTGGGGACAAAGCTTTCCAGCCCCTATCTTCGACGGGCTATTTGACGTAATACAGACGCGAATAGTCGGACAAAGACATCTTAAATTAGTGCTACGTAAGCCAGAAGGAAACTTGCTGATTGATGCTATCGCTTTTTTTATGGATCAACCTGAACAATGGTTAGGTATTAGGCAAATCAAAGCGGCTTATAGCTTAGATATTAATGAATTTAGAGGACAACGTAGTATACAGTTTATTTTGCAATATTTGGAAAAGCTAGCATAAAAAAAGGCGGTAAAACCGCCTTTCTTATGTAGTTCGGGTTAGGCGCTAACCTTAACCCAACACTGGATTTTGAAAAGTCGGGTTACGCTATTGCTAACCCGACCGAGTTCAAAGATTAGTTATTTTTTTGCTTCAGCAGGTGCGGCTTGAGCATCAGCAGGCTTCTCAGTCGCTGATTTATCTTCTATCACTTCTTCTTTAACAACAACTTGCTCAGCTAGCACTTTACCGTTTTTATCTTTAACTTCTTCAACGACAACTTCTTCAGCAACGGGTTGTGCGGCAGGAGCTGCTGGTTTTGCCTCATCAGTTAAAGGTACTAATATTTCAACCTTAGCTTGTTTACGTAAGTTCTCTACAAAGGTTTGTACTTTTTTACGTTGTAAATAAGGCATCAACTGCTCTTTAACCGCTTCTAGCGGAGGTGGAGTTTGTGCTCTTGAATCTTCTCTTAAAATAATATGAAAACCAAATTGGGTTTGAACGGGTGTTTTGGTGTATTGACCTTTTTCTAGCTTAACGACAGCTTCTGAAAAAGGAGCGACCATTTGACCAGCTGAAAACCAACCTAGATCGCCACCGTTTTGAGTTTCTTTACCGTCTAAAGAGTTCTTATTGGCTAACTTAGCGAAGTCGCCCCCTTTATCTAATTCAGCAATAATCTTTTTAGCTTCATCTTCAGTTTTAACTAAAATATGACGCGCTTTATATTCAGTGCCATTTTCGCCAGCGACTTTACTATCATATTCAGCTTTAATTTCAGCATCTGTAATAGGATTCGCTTTAATAAAATCTTGCACATCAGCTTGCGTTAATAAAGTTTTTTTAGCACTTTCAAGTTGAGCTAAAATCTCAGGTGAGTTTTCTAAATGCTTTTGCTCAGCATCTTGAACTAATAATTCACGTTGAATAAGCTCTTCAATCAATTTCTCTTTAGGTAATACTTGGCCGTGACTACGTTCAGCAATTTCTTTCTCTAACTTATCTAAAGTAGCTTTGGCAATGAAGTGGCCGTTAACCTCAGCAATCGCATCGGCTTTATTAACAACAGGCTCAGCATTCTTGCTAACAGTACTAACTTTTTGATCACAAGCGGCAATAAATGCAGTACTAGCAATCAGTAAAGGGATAATTTTTCTTTTCATTTATAAATTTCCTGTAGATTCTTCAGAGGGTGAAATTGCATTAATGCCTAAGGCATGTATTTGTTGTTTCATTAAATCGCCTAACACACCATAAACGAGTTGATGGCGTTGTATCATGGTTTTACCTTCAAAAGCTTCGGCTACAATAGTGACATGATAATGGCCACCACCACTTCTAGCACCAGCATGACCTGCATGTGCAGCGCTATTGTCCAGAATCTCTAATAACTCTGGTTTAAAAGCCTCATTTAAAAGCTGTTTGATTTGTTCAGTTGTCATTTAGGAAATACCTTTTTAAAGGGTTTAACAATAACGCTAGCATAAACACCAGCATGGTTATAAGGATCTGCATCAGCCCATTGCTGTGCACTTTCTAAACTTTCAAATTCAGCCACCACTAAGCTGCCAGTAAAACCAGCAGCACCCGGATCATCACTTTCTATGGCTGGATGTGGCCCCGCTATTACTAAACGGCCTGCATCTTGTAAGTCTTGCAAACGCTTGACATGATCAGGGCGTGCTGGTAGCCGTTTTTCTAAACTATCAGCTACATCGGTACTTATAATCGCAAATAACATCACTATTCCTTAGTGTCCGGGATATATTTATATAGCAAGGCCATTTGTACCACCATAAACACGACCATCAGTGCAGGGGCAACAAAGGTTTTAAAATTCACCCAGTCATCAGTACTGTAGTTATACATCACATAAACATTGATAAAACCAACGCTAATAAAAAAACTCGCCCAACTAAAATTTAATCGCGTCCAAATATTAGCAGGCAAGGTTAAATTGCTAGACATCATTCTTTCAATAAAGGTTTTTTCACCTATAAAATGACTACCCAAGAAGGCTAATCCAAACAACCATTCTATAATAGAGAACTTCCATTTAAGATATTGTTCATCATGCAAAACAATAGTGGCTCCACCAAACACTATCACCAAACCTAAGGTAATCCATTGCATGGTTTCAACTTTACGATATTTAAACCAAGCTATAGCGACTTGAATAATAGTAGCGCCTATGACAACAGCAGTGGCTACATAGATATCGTAGAGCTTATAAGCAATAAAAAAGAGCAGGATGGGAATAAATTCTAAAAGTTGTTTCATAAGAACTATATTAATTTATTTTAAAGTAATCTCTAGCCGTCTAGGTACTATTAAATAGACTGCACAGACCGTTAGTCTACTGTTTACGGGTGACTGAAGCATTCGAAGCACTAAGCACGAATACCATATATTGCCTGTCGATTAAAATTAGCACTAAGCAATTAGCTAGTGGTTAAGCGACTGGGCTTTAGAGATAATGCCAAAAGATCCACATTGTAAATTTATTTAAAAGCAATGTACATGCCTACAACCTAGTTTCTGCTAGAATGTTTGTTATTTTTTTAAACTATTTATATGACAACTACTACGCAAACCGAAATTGAAGCTGCCGCATTCAGACAACTTATCAAACATTTACAAGATCATCCTGAAGTTCAAAACATAGATCTGATGAATTTGGCTGACTTTTGCCGCAACTGCCTAGCAAAATGGTATGCCGCTGCTGCAACGGAACAGCAAGTGACTATAGACTATGAACAAGCCAGAACTCATATCTATGGTATGCCTTATCAAGACTGGAAAAACCAGTATCAAAAAGAAGCCACGCCAGAGGCTTTGGCTCGCTTTAATGATAAACAGCCTTAATAAAGGTTCGCAAATTAAAATTGACAGTTGTAGGCCGGAATAAGACTTTGCTAGCGTAAGCGAGCAAAGCGTTTCCGGCATAGACACTACAGAAACTCCCGGATACGCCTCCACGCGCTACGTTAGGGTGGTCTTATTACTGTCTAAAATCAGTTAATAAGGGCGTATGCAATACGAGATTATGAAAGTATTATGATTTTAGCTTCCCCCTTTGTAAAAGGGGGATCGAGGGGGATTTTATTAAGCCATAGGTTATTGAAATTTAATAATCATTTTTTAATAGATCAAATCTCCCCTAACCCCTCTTTGCTAAAGAGGGGGAATAAAAAGAATACTTTCACAGTCTCAATACACCCCTACCAGCCATCATTATTTGATGAATATTTTTAAAATCACTTGATTAATCATAATTGCTTAGTCATAAACAAACTTAACCAAATCACTAACAGGCAACTGAATCCATTAGCAAAAAATATACTCAACATTAATTTGATATGACTAGCCAAGGTATAGCCATTTTCTATCAGAAATAATATTAAATATAAACCTGACAAGGTTAGATAAGCGCCGACTAAAATCACCATAATCGATACTCGATATTCGATAGGCAATTCTATCTTCTGCATTATCAAACCGGTGATAACTCCTATTATAAAAGCACCGATGACATTAACGATCATCAAGGCATAAGGAATCATGCCACTGCTCCACTGTATCATGCCATCTGAATACATAAATAAAGATCGACCACAGAGCAGACCTATCCAAACCGCAAACAGACAAGCGACTACGCTGACAGCT
>CAIZMK010000240.1 GCA_903934035.1 uncultured Methylococcaceae bacterium | reverse complement strand
CGGGTTACGCTATCGCTAACTCGACCTACAATAACCTTAACTCTGGATTACGAACATTAGCGACTATTAATGGCAGTATTAGTTGTTTTTAGGATCATCTTTCACGCTAAAGTAATCGTGTTGGCTGCCTTAAGTATATTCTTAGAAGTTATTAGGTTCACCTCAGAAGTTATTAGGTTCACCTTAGATCCATTAAGTACCGTATTATGGGAAATAGGGAGTATTTTTGTTGTTGCAAGAATCATCTTGGGAGACATAATAGGCAGCTTAATTGTTCCAATGATACCCTAATAGACATAACAAACTCCCCAAGAGTAATAAAGGTTATCCTTATAAGGCGAGGACGAGGTATCGACTCACCTAAGTAGCTCCTTAATTGTGCTATTTTGCTCCTTAAAAGATCACAGGTGCGCCTTAGAATATCTAAAACCATCCCAGACGCGCCAAAGACACTCCTCAAAAGGAAAGTTATGACACTTATTTCTCATAAGTGACGTCTTACATGGATTAAGGATGCACCGAGCAGTTGCAAAACTTGTTAAAAATCAGACAAACTTTTAGGTGGCAACGCGGCTCTTAAAGCATTTAAAACCGCTAACACATCGATGACTTCTTGGATAACCGCGCCGGCGACTGGCGACACATAACCCAAGGCAGCAAAGCCCATACCGACCAAACTCAGTACCATACCACCTACGGCACTTTGTAAGGCAATGCTTCGCATTCTTGCACCAATATGAAACAACTCATCTACTTTTAATAGTGAACTATCCATAATCACCGCATCGGCGGCTTCGCCAGTAATATCGCTATTTTGACCAAAGGCAATACCAATGGTTGCGGCCGTTAATGACGGCGCATCATTGATACCATCACCTAGAAAAATAGTTTTTGCTGCTTTGGTTTCTTCGCGAACTATGTTCAATTTTTGTTCAGGACTTTGATTATAAAACACCTCTTTAATACCGACTTTTTCTGCCAAATAACGGACTTCTGATTCTCGATCGCCAGATACCAGCATGACCTTATCAAAAAGATGATTAGGCACTAAATGATTAATAAAGGATGTGCTATCTGAGCGAACTTCATCTCTAAATTGCAAAGTTGCCGCATAGCATTCATCAATCAAGACGATACATTCCAAACCACCCGACATAGCGGGCAACAATTCAATTTGTTCTGGATGCAATTCGGCTAATTTCTTACGACTGGTAATCTGTAACTGTAATCCTGATACCTGACCTTTAAGGCCGGCACCGGGCAATTCTGTCATTTGTGTGACACTTAATAGCGATAGATTAGCTTTTTCAGCGGATTGAAGGATGGCACTGGATAGCGGATGTTTAGAATACCGCTCCAAACTAGCTATTAAGAGCAATATCTCTGGTTCTTGATAAGTACTTGCTGGGATTATTGCCGTCAGTACCGGCCTACCATAAGTCAAGGTACCGGTTTTATCAAAAATAGCCGTACGACATCTGCCTATGGTTTCTAAAATGGCAGGGTTTTTAATGATAATTTCTCGCCGCGCCGCCAATGAAATAGAGCTGATAATAGTCACAGGAATGCCTATTAGCAAAGGACAGGGCGTTGCGATCACCAATACCGCTAAGAAACGAATGACATCACCGCTAACAGCCCAAGCTGTTAAAGCCAAAATTACAGCTATTGGTGTGTATAAGGCGCCCAGTTGATCGCCTAGGCGCCTAATATTGGGGCGATATTGTTCTGAGGAGCGCATCACCGTCATAATTTTCGCATAACGAGAATCGACGGTTAATTTATCGGCGCGTATGGTTAAGGCTGCATCGCCATTAATGGCACCCGATATAACCTGCGACCCGTTCGTTTTTGACATGCTATAGGGTTCACCGGTTAAAAAGGATTCATCCATAGTCCCTGTGCCTTCAATAACTGTGCCATCAACCGGACAGATTTCATGCGGCAATATCAATAAGACATCGCCAATATTGACCTGCTCTGTGGCTATATCGGTGAGTTGATCATCTAGCTTTTTATGAGCGACAGATGGCATACGCTTTGCTAAGGCATCTAGCACGGAAGAGGCTTTGCGTACCGCATAGCTTTCCAGCGCTACGCCACTCGAGAGCATTAATACCACTAGACTGCCCGCCAGGTATTCATGCAAGAACAGAGAGGTAATAATAGATAAGCCCGCCAATAAATCAGCGCCAAAATCACCCTGACATAATCTTAAAATTATTTTATAAAGTAATGGCAGACCGCATAAGATCAACACAGCCAACAAGGGCAGTTGCATTAAACTAAACGAAAATTGTAGGTCGCCTTGGTAAAGCCTAGCAAGCGCTGAGCTTAGACCACCCTGAAGTGATAGCTTATAAATATCATGCCCTTGATCCAAAGCAAGCAGCAGCAAATAGCCACTGATACCCAGCAAGCTCAATAGCATAGTGATGTTTTCTGACCGAGCGGGATTGACTGGTTTTGATGTATTCATATTCATAAGCTTAGTAGTCGCATTAACATGTGAAAAACCAGGATATACAGTTCATATTATTTCCAAGCTCAACGTCATTACCCCAGAGTTAAAGACTAGGAAAACTGTAGGCCGGAATAAGACTTTGAGAGCGTAAGCGAGCAAAGCGTTTCCGGCATAGGCACGATACTGTGCCGGAAACGCCACCACGCGCTGCGCTTGGCTGGTCTTATTCCGGCCTACAAAGTTGCTAACACCGAAGATTTTGTAGTCGGGTTAGGCTAAGCTAAGCCAATCTAGGTAAATCAAAAAGAGCTTTTTAGACCTAATTTCAGGCAATTATCAGGCTCTACACTATAGAAATCAGCGCTGATCCACAAATCAGCGACCGCTGCTAATTGACCATCTAAATATATCAATGGCAAGTTTTCTCTTTCCCATGTTGGAATATCTGCCTCTTGAAATAACTTCTTCAAAGTATGGTGGCCACTACGCCCAGTCAATCTTATCTTCTCACCCCCTTGCCTTACACAAACGGTAACAGTGGCTTGTTGCCATAGGGAGCGATTAATACCTGCTGAGGACGGTTCGCAACTCAAAATTTCCTGATTACTTAAAGTCAATGATAAAGAGTCTTTAGGCCAGCTAACTGATTCAAACGGAAGCGTTAGCGAACTAAGTAAACAATACAACTTATCGCGATAACGCCGCACACAATAATGTCGTCTGGCTATGATGGGATCACTATCCAGCCTAGCGTTTAATAGTTCAGACTGCACTCTTTTCACAAAAGCCTGTGAGGGCATTTTTAGCTTAAGGTATTGAAACCAGTGTCGGATGATTAAAATTTGTTCATGTTCCGAATAAGATTTTAATTGGCTAATAGCCAAAGTTTGGTCATCTCTATTGAAAACGGTCAAAAACAATGGCTCAGACATTTCTGATATAAATACTTGAGCATCAGCACAATGCCTCGCTGATCTAGCTACTGTTTTATCACAAGCAGGCCAGCGCTGTTTTAATAAGGGTAGTATGGCATTACGCAAATAATTGCGATCATAGTCATGACTCTGGTTAGTCGGATCTTCTACCCAGTTTAAGTTATGTGTTTGTGCATAAGCATCAATAGTCGATTTAGCAGTATTGAGTAGAGGCCTCAATAAATGACCTAGCCCAAAAGCAGTGCTTTCCGGCATCGCTGACAAGCCCGGTAGTCCCGCGCCTCTTAGTAATTGCAATAATACTGTTTCTAATTGATCTTCTCGATGTTGCGCAACGAGTAGAACATCATCGTTATTCATTAAGGTCTTGAGTGCCAAATAACGCGCATTTCTGGCGGCTTCTTCGGGACTTTCACCAAGCGTAGGCTTTGCATTCACCCGTAACACCTGACAATGAACGCCTAATAAGCTTGCCGTTTTTTGGCAATGAACAGCCCATGCATCTGCTGCAACTTGCAAACCATGATGCACATAAACTGCGGTAATATTGGACTTAAGCTTAGGATGAGCGGCACATAAATGCAGTAACACATGAGAATCGACGCCACCGCTATAGCCTATATAAATATGCTTAGGTGGGTTGCATTGGCTCAATGCTGAGTCGATGAGATTGTAGGAAAGCAGTGAGCTCATGCTATGGGTGTTAATTTAGGGGGTCAATAAAAATATCATGTCTGGGCAGAGCATCACTGCACACAGTTAAGCATTTGTAGGCTGGAATAAAACCATGCTAGGCCAGTCCATGCTAGCGTTTCCGGCACAGAAACAATGCCTATGCCGGAAACGCTTTACTCGCTTACGCTAGTAAAGCCTTATTCCGGCCTACAACTAACTAGTATCAATCTCATTATCGGCGCATATCACACCGTAAGGACAGGTCGCGACCTGTCCTTACATTTCGATTAAGGGTATAACCCCCGATCGGTATGAGTTATACCTAAGGCCAAACGTTATTTCTTAAACAAACCGACAATAACTGGCCAAACATGTTTCAACCATAGTTCCGTTACCGTCACAGCAAGCGGCCTGATTTTACTAGGTAGAATCTTTGCCAACGACCATAACTGATCAATAGCAGAAGGCTCTTTACTATCGCGCCATTTTAAATAACTAGAATCTAGGCGATTAATGAATACCGTTGTAAACAGCCACATTTCTAATAGTGAGATAACCCACATAAAGATAAATGAAGTCGCCATACCCATACCCGCCAAAATAACCAGCCATGCAAACACGGGATCAATTTTGGTTAGCCACCACGATAAAATATCTGCCACCAAAAAGACATAAGGCATACCGATGGCAATACACTTATATTGATTAGTCGTGGTTTCTGAAAAACTAAAAATAAGCCCGACAAACATAAAGATAAAACTGATACCAAACATGTGTACATGGGAAACCCGTGTTAATGAGGCAAAAGTAGCACCTGTATCCTGGGCTGTATAAGGCTTCAAACCTTCAAGCGTAGTAAAATTAGGCAAACTAGTGGCGTCCTTGTTATGACACATGACGCAACGTGTTTGTATTATTTTTTCGATACCATCATCTTTATAATCATATTCATCGGCACCGGATCTAACCCATTCCATGATCTTAAAACGCTCTTGTTCTGGAGCATTTTCTTTCATAGCACCATTAAGCTGTTGTTCTAGCACTGTACCTGAACGGTTGCCGTAATAACTGTAAACGATATCATCAACAGATAAGCCAAATTTGCCATCTGCCATACCGTGAGTAAATAAAATTTGAATTAAAGCAAACATATAACCGATGCCCACAGTACAAAGATAACCGGTAAATAAGACTTTAATAGGGGGAGTAAGCTCTTTTAAAACAATAGGTTTTTGAGTCATAGTCTATAAGGTTTCGTTGGGTTTATCGGTAAATAGGCTCTCATCTAAAGCCTAAGTGGTTGATATTTCGGTGACGCTCCATAGCTTAGAAAATACTATATATAAATGACCTATTGATGACAAACTTTACAATAAAACCCGAAAATCATCCGTATTGCAAAATAATTGTGTTACATTCATTAATAGATCGGTGTTTAGTTTACACTATTTCATGTTTTCAGTAAGCGCCCCACTTTTTAGTCCGCACTCAAGCTTATAGACTCGTTTTAATTTTCAGAGGTTTTTAATGACATTCGCAAAACTCGGCTTAACAGATGAGCTTCTAAAAGCCATTGCCGATCAAGGTTATAGCTCACCTACTCCCGTACAAGAAAAAGCTATCCCACTCATTTTAGCCGGTCGTGATGTTTTAGCCGGCGCTCAAACTGGAACTGGGAAAACAGCTAGCTTTACTCTGCCCTTATTACAACGCTTAGCTGCAAACAGTGATCCTCATCAGAATCCGCGCCGTGTTCGGGCCTTGATATTAGTGCCTACCCGAGAGCTTGCAGCTCAAGTCTACGAAAGTGTCTTAACCTATGGCAAATATTTAGCCTTGCAAGTGGAACCTATCATTGGTGGAGCCAGTGTTGGCATACAAACTCGTCAATTACGTAGGGGTTGTGACATTATCGTGGCAACCCCAGGTCGTTTAATCGATCATATTAAGCAACGTAATGTCAGTCTCGCTAATATAGAAATGTTAGTGTTAGACGAAGCTGACCGCATGTTGGACATGGGCTTTATGCCCGATGTTAAGCAAGTCATGGCGTTGTTGCCTAAAGTACGGCAAACTTTGTTATTTTCTGCAACCGTACCTAATGCCATTAAAGCCTTGGCCGCATCTGCATTAAATAATCCCGTTGAAGTTGAAGTCGCTAAACAAAATGCTACTGCCGAGAATGTTTCGGAACAAGTTTATGGTATAGGCCGAGAATATAAACGCGAACTGCTCTCTTATTTGATAGGCAGTAACAACTGGAAACAAGTGCTGGTTTTTGTACGCACCAAACATGGCGCTGACCGCTTAGAAAAACAACTTATTGAAGATGGTATTCGCTCCGTGGCCTTACATGGCGATAAAACCCAAGGCGCTAGAAATAAAGCCTTAGAATATTTCAAAACAGGCAAAGTATCGGTATTAGTCGCAACAGACATTGCTGCTCGAGGTTTGGATATTGAAGACTTGCCGCATGTGATCAATTACGACGTACCCCAAGTCCCTGAGGATTATATACACCGCATCGGCCGTACCGGACGCGCAGGTTCAAGTGGCGTTGCTATCTCTTTGGTCTGCCCTGAAGAGGCCTGGCAGTTAGTAGAAATTGAAAAGCTCTTAAAGCGCCAAATTCCCCGCATCGAAGATACCGGCTATGAGCCAGTTTCATTAAAAGTAATGGATGCACCCAAGAAAAATGCGCCAAATAAAACTACTGGCAAGAAAGATTTTCGTCATACTAAAAAGCCGGCAGCCAAAGCCACTATGCGTACCCAAAAGCCTAAACCCGGTGATAAAAACAGCCGACCTAAAGCAAAAAAAGCTAGCCGATAATCAATACTTAATAATTGTGATATATCATGAAATAATAGCTTTAATTCTGAATCTTTATAGTTCCCACGCTCTGCGTTACTGCCCACAGTTAAGAAATATTTGAACATATTGTAGGCCGGAATAAGGCTTTTCAAGCATAAGCGATTGAGCGTTTCCGGCATAGGTATGGCTTCCATGCCGGAAACGCCACCCCGCGCTGCGCTTAAGTGGTCTTATTCCGGCCTACAAAAGCTTAACTTTGGATATTGACGCAGAGCATGGGAACGATATGTAGATAATAATTATGATTTAACATGAAACAATAGCCTAAATAACTCATCTCTCACTTTACTTTAACCAGCTAAACAAGATCATCATGGCGCAATACATTTATTCAATGAATCGGGTCGGCAAAATTGTACCGCCCAAAAAATACATCCTTAAAGATATTTCACTGTCTTTCTTTCCCGGCGCCAAAATTGGTGTCTTGGGCTTAAACGGCTCAGGTAAATCTACCCTGCTGCGTATTATGGCCGGTTTAGATAAGGAAATTGAAGGCGAAGCTATTCCGCAAAAAGGCATCAACATTGGTTATCTTCCACAAGAACCACAATTGGATCCTGAAAAAACCGTACGTGGTAATGTTGAAGAAGCGGTGGCTGAAGTCAAAAATGCTTTAGCCCAACTCGATGCCGTCTATGCTGCTTATGCAGATCCTGATGCTGATTTTGATAAATTAGCCGCAGATCAAGCGCGTCTTGAAGATATTATTAATGCTTGCGATGGCCATAATTTAGATCGTAGACTCGAAGTTGCTGCCGATGCTTTACGCCTACCTGATTGGGATGCTGATGTTACTAAACTATCGGGTGGTGAAAAACGTCGTGTGGCTTTATGCCGTTTGCTGTTATCTAACCCTGACATGTTATTGCTGGATGAACCGACCAACCATTTAGATGCTGAATCGGTCGCTTGGCTAGAACGCTTTCTACATGATTATCCAGGTACTGTCGTTGCAGTCACCCATGATCGTTATTTCTTAGATAATGTCGCCGGCTGGATATTGGAATTAGACAGAGGCTCTGGAATTCCATGGGAAGGCAACTACTCTAGCTGGCTAGAGCAAAAAAGTAACCGCTTATTGCAAGAAGAAAAACAAGAGTCTTCTCGCCAAAAAGCCATGAAAGAAGAATTGGAATGGGTGCGCTCTAATCCCAAAGGCCGTCATGCTAAAAGTAAAGCCCGTTTAGCGCGTTTTGATGAACTAGCCTCTTCCGATGTCCAAAAACGTAATGAAACTCAAGAAATTTATATACCACCCGGACCTCGTTTAGGTGATGTCGTTATTGAAGCTGAGAACATTAGCAAAGCCTTTGGCGACAAATTGTTGGTTAATGACTTAAGCTTCAAATTACCTCCCGGCGGGATCGTTGGCATTATCGGCCCGAACGGCGCAGGTAAAACCACCTTATTTCGTATGATGGCTGGCTTTGAAAAACCTGATACTGGCACTTTAACCTTAGGACAAACCGTTGAACTCGCCTATGTCGATCAGTTGCGTGACGATCTTGATCCTAAGAAAACGGTCTTTGAAGAAATTTCTGACGGCCTAGATTTAATTACAGTCGGCAAATATGAAACACCTTCACGCGCTTATGTAGGACGCTTTAATTTTAAAGGTGCCGATCAAGGCAAGCGCATTGGCGATTTGTCAGGTGGTGAACGCAATCGCGTACACATGGCCAAGCTTTTAAAGTCGGGCGGCAATGTATTGTTACTCGACGAACCTACCAATGATTTAGACGTTGAAACCTTGCGAGCCTTAGAAGACGCCTTATTGGCCTTTCCTGGTTGCGCGGTGGTTATTTCGCATGATCGCTGGTTTTTAGACAGAATCGCTACGCATATCTTAGCTTTTGAGGGTGATAGCCAAGTCGTTTGGTTTGAAGGCAATTACGAAGACTATGAAGCCGATCGTCATCGCCGCTTAGGTAGTGATGCTGATACACCTCAGCGTTTGAAATATAAGAAGCTTTCTTAAACAGCTCGCAACAAATAAAACAGCCCCATAGGATGCGTTGAACGAAAGTGAAGCGCATCTCTGTATTTTGAATGATGCGCTTCACTATTGTTCAGCGCATCCTATAAAACTGTGTCGTAGGGTCTAGGTCGGGTTAGCGACAGCGTAACCCGACACACTTAAGTGCCTTGCCCAGCATCAAGTTGGTAGCCTCGTTTTATAAGCTTCAACTATGGGCTCTATTGCCTAGAAAGCTTCCCCGCTTTTCTATGAACCTTTAAGGCTTTTGCTGTGTACTCATCTTTATTAAATTAGTCTGCTATCTAATGTCTGTGCCCGCTAAAACACATATCACTTATTTGGACTCCATCCGGGGTCTTGCCGCTTTTACGGTCATTAATGATCATTTTGTCACTGCTTATGATTTGCCCTGTGAAGATAGTGTTTGTAAACATCTATTAGATTATTCTCCACTGCATATTTGGTGGGATGGAAGTGCGGCAGTATCGATGTTTTTTGTGTTAAGTGGCTTAGTGCTATCACTTAAGTACTTTCGCGCAGGACATCAAGCTGACCTGAATAGCTTTAAGCTAATGCCCTATATGACAAGCCGACTTTTCAGGATTTGGTTGCCTTATGTGCTGATCTTGCTTATTAGCGCAGGCTTTTATTTATACACAATTAATAGCCCATTGTTAAAAACAGCCCTACCGCCCAGTGAATGGATCGTTAATATGTGGCGTAATCACCCTTTAACGCCGATAGCCATGTTGCGGGAAAGTTTTTTATTGAGCTTACCCGCCATGGTTGTTTTGTTACCCCAAGCCTGGACCTTAACCATTGAATTAGTGTTATCGCTATTATTACCCATAGGCTTATTACTCGCGCGACAAGGATCTTTATGGCTAGCTTTATTTTCTATAATTGCCGTATTCTTGCTAGATGTATCACCGTTTCTATTACATTTTGCCTTGGGTTTATTAATTGCTCGTTATTACAACGCTATAGCAAATTACTTAATGCCAAGACCTAGCTTACGTAGGTTGATACTCTTGGTAGGTTTGCTTTTTTATACGGCTATTAGTACCACCAACCATCTATTTAGCGAAACTTTTATGTGGCTAGTGACGGGTTCAGGCGCAGGACTGATTATTATTTACACGTTAAGCTCTCATCGAACTCAAGCGTTATTAGAGCAGCCAATATTGCGTCAATTAGGCAAAGTCTCTTATAGCGCCTATTTAATACACATGTTAATTTTGCTATGCCTGACACCCTATCTATTAACTCAGCTAGAGCTATTTAGTAGTAATCATCTTTGGCTTTGGCTGAGCGCTTGGTTGTTAACAGTACTTAGTGTTCAGTTACTTTCTTTGCTGTCTTACTATTATATTGAAATACCCAGCATTACGCTGGGACGAGAGCTTATTAAAGGCCTACAAAAAGCAAGTGATTCTATTAAATAACTGATGTTACGCAGCCGCCATTCAGCGATTTAAAAAAACGAATAATAATGGGGTCACTATCGCGACAATGTGTTAATCGGGTTATCGCACCCGAAGGCGAGATACTTTCTTTTGCTATGCCAAAAGAAAGTATCCAAAGAAAAGGCGGCTCGATTGCCGCTTCCTCCTGCGGTGCTAGTCGCGGCAAACGAGAGAGACTGTGAAAGTATTATGACTTTAGCTTCCCCCTTTGTAAAAGGGGGATCGAGGGGGATTTTATTAAGCCATAGGTTATTGATATTTAATAATAATTTTTTAATAGATCAAATCTCCCCTGACCCCTCTTTGCTAAAGAGGGGGAATAAAAAGAATACTTTCACAGTCTCG
>CAIZMK010000239.1 GCA_903934035.1 uncultured Methylococcaceae bacterium | reverse complement strand
GTGAAAGTTTCCTTTTATTTCACCTCTTTAGCAACATAGCTATCTACACAGGTTCTTATCGGCGTTGAAACGATAAAAAACACCGTAGGGGCGTATTGCATAGGCCCAACATTGAAAGTCTATATGTTATAGAACTTATTTTATAAGGGCGTATGCAATACGCCCCTACGATCTTCACCACAAGGTTATCGTTCTCGCGTGGGAATGCTAACAATTATTTGTGTAGATACCTATGCTTTAGCAAAGAGGGTTAGGGGAGATTGGGTCTATTAAAAATAATCATTAAATATTAGTAGCCTATAACACAAAAAATCCCCTTCAGTCCCCCTTTTACAAAGGGGGGGGGAAGCTAAAATCATAATTCTTTCACAGCCTCAGTCGCTCTACCCATCCTACACTCTAAACTATCTTTACACTTCTATAGAAGTCTTAGCTTGTAACGCTGCTGCCTCTAATTTCTTTCTTTTATCGCATTTTTCTACACAGACACATTCGGCTTTGCTCATGCCACCACCACATGAACCTTTAATGGCTCTACGACCAAAGATTACGCCAACTGCCATAATGGTTATGACCACCAGCATCAGTACGAATGTTACTAAAAAATAAGTCATGATATTTCCTTTCATTGATGAGTGTTGCTAACTTTATATGTGGCTACAAATGTAAACATCATAACCACTTAATAAAGACTGCAACACTTAAATTAAAAAAACGAGGTATAGAGCTAGTCTATCCTCGTTTTCTTTTAACATTAAGCTCTGTTAACTTAAAACCCGCTAACAGAAATCTTTTATTCCTTAACCACCAAAGTCATCCAACATGATGTTTTCTGGCTCAACGCCATTTGCAATCAACATGTTAATTACTGAGGTATTCATGATTGGAGGTCCACACATGTAGAATTCGCAATCTTCTGGTGCTGGATGATTTTTAATAAACTCTTCAAACAATACGTTATGAATAAAGCCTTTGTAACCATCCCAATTATCATCTGGTAATGGATCTGATAAAGCTACGTGCCAATCAAAATTGTCATTTTCTTTAGCTAGCATATCAAAATCTTCTACATAGAACATTTCGCGTTTGCTACGAGCTCCATACCAGAAAGTCATTTTACGTTTAGATTTCAATCGACGTAATTGATCGAAGATATGTGAACGCATTGGCGCCATACCCGCACCACCACCAACGAAGACCATTTCAGCTTCAGTTTCTTTAGCATAGAATTCGCCATAAGGACCTGAGATGATACATTTATCGCCTGGTTTCAAGTCGAAGATGTAAGAAGACATAATGCCAGGCGGTACTGAATCAGGCGCACCAGGAGGGGGTGTCGCGATACGTACGTTCAACATAATTTCTTTTTCTTCAGGATAACTCGCCATCGAATAAGCACGTAACGCAGGCTCTTTAACTTCAGAGACATAACGCCACAAGTTGAACTTATTCCAATCTTCATGGAAGCGTTCTTCAACTTTAAAGTCGCTGTACTTGGCGATGTGTGGAGGACATTCAATTTGAATGTAACCACCCGCACGGTAATTGATTTCTTCACCTTTAGGCAACTCTAACACTAGCTCTTTAATAAAGGTCGCTACGTTATTGTTAGATTTAACAGTACATTCCCATTTTTTAACGCCGAAGACATCATCTTCAACTTCAATGTTCATGTTATGTTTTACTGTAACTTGGCAAGATAGACGTTCGCCATGTGCAGCTTCACGCTTAGTAATATGACTCAACTCAGTCGGTAAGATTTCTCCACCACCACTATGAATCTTTACTTTACATTGACCACAGGTACCACCGCCACCACAGGCAGACGATACAAACAAACCACTATCCGCTAAAGCTGTTAATAGTTTTGAGCCTACCGGCACATGAATTTTCTTTTCATCATTGATCAGGATCTCAACATCGCCTTCCGCAACCAATTTGCCTTTTGCGCCGATAATAACAAATACCAGTGCAATCACAAAAGCTGTGAAAATAATGATCCCTAAGAGAATTTCCAGCATTACTCTACCTTCTTAAAGTTGGATTCCAGAGAAAGCCATGAAGCCAAGCGACATCAGACCCGCAGTAATAAATGTGATACCCAAACCTTGTAAACCGGCAGGGATATCACTGTATTTAAGTTTTTCGCGTACACCCGCCATGACAGTAATTGCCAAAGCCCAGCCTAAACCGCTACCTACACCGTAAGTCACACTTTCGCCAAAGTTATAATCACGTTCAATCATGAATAAACTACCTCCCAAAATGGCGCAGTTTACGGTGATTAAAGGCAAAAACACACCTAAAGCAAAGTATAAAGCAGGGAAAAACTTATCCAGAATCATCTCAAGAATCTGTACTAAGGCTGCAATCATACCGATACAGCTTAATAAAGCTAAGAAACTTAAATCAACACCGGTAATGCCCAGCCAAGAAAGAGCATCTTCTTTTAACAAAGCATGATAAACAACATTGTTGGCAGGTACTGTGATGGCCTGAACCACCATAACCGCAACACCTAAGCCCATGGCTGTTGAAATCTTTTTAGATACCGCAATAAAAGTACACATGCCCAAAAAGAAGGACAAGGCCAGGTTTTCTATAAAGACAGCCTTAACAAATAAACTAATATAAGCTTCCATTAGTGATGTCCTCCTTCACCATGAGCAATCGACATAATTTTATACTCTGACTTTTCAGCTTGAGCAGGTTTCCATTGACGAACGCCCCAAATAATCAAACCGATGATAAAGAAAGCGCTAGGTGGTAATAACATTAAACCATTAGGATCATACCAGCCGCCGTCTTTAGTCAATTTGAATACTTCGATACCTAGTAATTTACCAGAACCTAAAGTTTCTCTGAAAAAAGCCACGATGACTAAGATCAAGCTATAACCTAAACCATTACCGATACCGTCCATGAAGCTTTCTAAAGGCGGATTTTTCATCGCGTAACCTTCCGCTCTTCCCATTACGATACAGTTAGTAATAATCAAACCTACGAATACCGACAATTGTTTGCTGACATCATAAGCAAAGGCTTTTAACAACTGATCAACCACGATTACCAAAGAGGCAATAATGGTCATTTGAACAATAATCCGGATACTGCTAGGAATATGGTTTCTAATCGCACTAATCGCTGCACTTGAAAACGCCGTTACCAAGGTTAAAGCCAAAGCCATAATCAAGGAAGTCGACATTTGTGAAGTGACCGCTAAAGCCGAACAAATACCTAATACTTGTAACGTAATAGGATTGTCATTGACTAAAGGCGCGGTTAATACTTTTTTTGTTTCATCATTTAAGATTGAATCATTTAATATTGCGCTCATGATTTAACTCCCTTGAACCGATTTTACTTTCTTTAAATACGGAGCGAAACCTTCGTTACCCATCCAGTATCTGACTAAGTTAGTCACACCTGTACTGGTTAAAGTTGCGCCAGCAAGTCCATCGACCTGATATTGTGAACCGGGTCTAGTTGTATCGACAGCACCTTTAATTAAGCTCAGTGCTGGCTCACCAATATTCGCTTCTGCAATTGAACCTTTATCTGCTGAGTGTTGCTCGGTTTCAGCATAGACTTTCTTACCTTTCCACAAGGCGCGCCAGTTAGGATTAACAACTTCACCACCTAGCCCAGGAGTTTCGGCTTGATCGTAAAAGTTGATACTTTGTACGGTTTGACCATCCGCGTCTAATGATAAGAAGCCATATAAGGTAGACCATAAGCCATAACCATGCATAGGCAGAATAATGGACTTAAGCTGTCCGCCGTCTTTTACTAAAAACACTTTTGCGTATTTAGCTTTAACACGAATATGAGCAATATCTTTGTCTTTAGGAATAGCAACACTTTGAGCAGGATCTTTAGCTGCTTTACGTTGATCGTATTCATTAGCATTGATATTTTCTACATAAGCACCGGTTTCTAAATCAACGATCTTTGCTTCAATTTTTTGAGCAAAAGCCGTGTTGATATTAGCGCCTTCTTCAAGCAGACCCGCTACATCAAGAATGTTCTTCTTCATGTCGTCTTCTTTATTACCAATTTGCAATGGTTTTAAAGCAACCGCAGCAAATGAAACCAGAACCGCACACACTAAACAAAGTGCCACGGCAATAGCGATAGTTTTTTCTAAGCTATCATTACCTAAAGCTAGAACTTTATCTTTATAAACAATAAACTTTCTATAGTATTCATACTCATTGAGCTTTTCACTGATAGCAGCCATGTGTTTACAGGGGGTCTTTTTCTCAGCCATGACGTTTCATCCTTCGTCTGATATTAGCTTGAATGACGAAATAGTCGATCGTCGGAGCAAACATATTTGAAAATAGAATAGCAAGCATAATGCCTTCTGGAAATGCAGGGTTAACCACGCGAATTAACACGGTCATGCCACCCACTAAAGCGCCAAATACCCAACGTCCAGCATTGGTCATAGAAGCACTAACTGGGTCAGTTGCCATATAAACCATACCAAAAGCAAAACCACCCGCAGTTAAATGCCAGTACCAAGGAAATGCAAACATAGGATTAGTATCACTACCAATCACATTGAATAATAAAGACGTAGCCACCATGCCGATAAAGACACCGGCCATAATGCGATAAGACGCTACTTTAGTGTACAACAAGAAGGCTGCACCGATTAAGATCGCTAAAGTAGAAGTTTCACCTAAACAGCCAGGCTCAAAACCAAAGAATGATTGCATCCAGCTGTAGTTAGCTGCATAAACGGCATCCAAACCACCATTAGCCGCTATGCCTAATGGCGTAGCGCGTGTAAAACCATCAACAGCAACCCAAACTGAATCACCGGTCATTGAAGCAGGGTAAGCAAAATATAAAAATGCTCTACCTGTTAAAGCAGGATTCAAAAAGTTTTTACCTGTTCCACCAAAAACTTCTTTACCGATAACGATACCAAAAGAGATACCTAAGGCAACCTGCCATAAAGGGATATCGGGTGGCATAATTAAGGTATAAAGCATAGAAGACACTAAAAAGCCTTCATTAACTTCATGACCACGTACCGTTGCAAATAAAACTTCCCAAATACCACCGACCGCTAGAGTCACGATATAGATAGGTAAGAAATATAAAGCACCATGCATCAAATTTGAAAATGGATTTAAAGTGTTATAACCAAATAGCGACATAGGAATACTACGCCAGTTGGATATTTGCTCTAAGCCCATGGTTTCCATAGCTAAGTTCGCTTGATAACCGGTGTTATACATCGCCATCAATATGCAAAAGAACGTTGCGATAACCACAAAGGTCATGGTACGTTTTAGATCATTACCATCACGAACATGCGTAGTGCCGCGTGTTACATCAGCTGGAGTATAAATAAAAGTATCGACCATTTCATAGAGGCCGTAATACTTTTCAAGTTTTCCGCCTTTTGTAAAGTGCGGCTCTATTTTGTCTAAAAAATTTCTAGCCGACATTATCCTTCCTTCTCAATTTTAGTTAAATTCGCTCTCAGCACAGGAGCAAAGTCATGCTTACCTGGATCCACAAACGTAAATAAGGAGACATCTTCTTCATCAAGTTCCAAACAACCCAATAATTGAGCTTGATCTGAATCACCAATGATTAATGATTTCAATAACGGAGTGGCCAAAATATCCATCGGCATAACGGCTTCATAAGCGCCTACAGGAACGATAGCTCTATTACTGCCGTTTTTGTCCGTAGTTAAAGGGAAAAGACGATTGTCTTTACGATCAACACTAGAAGTATAAACATTCAAAGAAGAATATTTATCTTTACCAGGCACTATCCAACCAAAAAATTCTCTGGCACGACCTTCTTGTAACGCAGTCACTTGATTGCTGTAACAACCTAGATAGGCCGACCAATCAGTTGCAGTGTGTCCATAAAGTACTGAGCCAGAAATAACACGGCTTTCTACGTCATCTAACAATTCACCCGCTACTAAATCATCGGTATTAGCACCTACGCGCGTACGCACTAATCTAGGATTTTTAACGGTAGGGCCCGCTAGAGAAATCACACGCTCTACGTTTAATTTGCCGGTGGTAAACAATGCACCAATGGCAATAACCGCTTGATAATCCAGATGCCATGCAAACTTATTAATGTTGACTGGATCAATGAAATGAATATGTGTGCTGGGTAAGCCAGCAGGATGTGGGCCAGAAAACTCAGCAACAGTAGCCACATTGGCAACAGCGATATCTGCGCCCGTCGCTTTACTTACGTAAAGTTTACCAGCTGTCAAATTAGCCAGCACGGTAAGGCCATTATTAAAATCATTAGAACGTTCTCTAATAATGATAGCTGGATCTGCCGCTAAAGGACGAGTGTCGATAGCCGTTACAAAAATTGCACTAGGTGTACTATCAAGCGCAGGTGTTTTGCCGTAAGGACGAGTACGTAGAGTAGTCCATAGGCCAGAAGCGACTAAATTTGCTTTAACTTGTTCTGCTGTTAAATTAACCAGATCTGACTCGTTATATTGATCAAAAGATACTTGGGCAGAACCTTTTAGCTCAATAACGACAGATTGTAATGCACGTTTTTCACCACGAAATATGGCTTTAACAACACCGGCTCCTGGTGATGTAAACGTAACACCTGGATTTTTTTTGTCAGTAAAAAGAGCCTGGCCTAATTTGACCGAGTCCCCTTCACTGACCAACATAGTAGGCTTCATACCTACATAATCCGTACCTAGAATAGCAACGGTAGAAACCGAATTGCCATCCTCAATGATTTGTTTAGGACCACCCGTTATGGGTAATTCTAAACCTTCTTTAATTATAAATTGCATAGTTGAAGCCTACTCTCCAAAACAAGTTGTTGCGGAACCGTCCCCCTTTTTCAAACATAACAAAATAAGAGGCGCATTAAGACGTATAAGGTTTGCATTACAACATAAAAACAAGATTTTCTCAATTTTGTCTTATGACAAATTATGCTTAGCAACCACACTACAAGCGATAGAAATTAATGCCTTATTATCTTTAGACAGCACATTGATGCACTTATGACTGCATTAATCTGAATTCTTATATTATTGATGCGTTGAGATAGAGGCATTATTCCTATCTTCTCTAGCGATAGCTTTGGCTTAATTTTAGTGCGATTATGCTGACATCTGTTTTTTTGAAGTGGAGGTTAAAAACTTAGGACGAAGGGTTAAATTGAGTTGCTAGGTAACAATTTCTGAAGGGTATAGGGATTTATACAAGTAAAAAACATCATCCTCTCCCAAGAGCGACAATATTGTGATGATGGTCGTAGGGGCGAATTCATTCGCCACTACAGATGTAAGGTTAAAGATATAGCCTAATGTATGAAAAAATATACGATTAATGCAAAAAAACACACTAAAGTAAACCCAGTTACTATACTCATAGACATCTAATCTGACTGTATCAGGGTCTCTTACTATACTAAGTAGAGCATCATTTACCTGATGAGATCGATCTTAGAGGTCATAGACGAGTCTCTATGAGCTCATATAGACTCATCTAAGACCCTTATGGGCGAAGCCATCAATCTGTTGATGACTATATATGAGACCTAAGAGACTCTTCTTAAGACAAGTGAAGCCTGTCATCAGTGTGTTTAAATCCTCATTCATCTCGGCAATCATTAAGTTAATGCTTTTGTTTTGAGTTAGGGTTAGCGGTAGCGTAACCCAAAACAATCGACTAAGAAATGTCGGGTTACGCTATCGAGACTGTGAAAATATTCTTTTTATTTCCCCTATTTAGTTATAGGTATCTACACAAGTAAAAGCAGCGTCATTTAAGGGCTACCCACTTAACACGGGACAGTTGTAGGTCAGGCATTCATGCACGACAATGACGACTATTGAATGCCATTGCCT
>CAIZMK010000238.1 GCA_903934035.1 uncultured Methylococcaceae bacterium | reverse complement strand
CCCCATGCAGTATTTTTTGGCGATTATAATCGGCAGGCTGCATGAATACTAGAATTGCACTTCAGAGTTGAATTCGCGATTATTTTTAATAGTTCAAATCTCCACTAATCCTTGTTTGCTAAAGAGGGGACATAAAAAATATTACTTTCACAGTCTCTATCGCTAACCCAGCTTACTTTCTTGTTCGACATGATTTAAGAGTTTACAAGGAGAATTTGCGCGCCCAGACATAGGTATCTGCACAAGTTTCTTATCGGCGTGGAAACCCCCTACGATCTTCACCACGATGTTATCGTTCTTGCGTGGGATTGCTGACAATTATTTGTGTAGATACCTATGGCCCCTAGGACACTCTTCTTTATTCCAATTCTTAAGTTACTAGCAGCCTCTTAAAGTATAGTTAACTAAATAATTACCTTACTTCATTCCCCCATTTATTTAGATTCTTTTTACCGGGATTCTTAACTCATGAGCCTAGGTACAATAGAGCCTGAGATATAAAAACAACGAATTCCCAGCAATCGAAGCATGAAGACAATAATATTTCAAATTAATATTATCCGATGGACTTAAGCTGGACTTAAGACAAGGCGAGTTAAAATTTATTCAACTTAAAAACAATGAGGCCAATTCCTTCTTTAATCACTAAAGTAAAACTACTTACTTTTGAGCAACCATTAGGGCAAAGACCCACTAATGAACTCTGGGCGGGTTTAGACAAATTAATGTCATAACTCGTTACAACCATAGCCCTTATATGCTATGGCTGTATACCAATTAAGAAAGTCTATTTTAAATAAAAAAGGCGGTAACCATGAATAAAATAATAATAGCAACCTTAGTTCTTACCTTGTTTGGCTGTTCAACAGATCAAATTAAAAGCGCCAGAACCACGGACATAACTCCAGAAGATTCAGCTGTATTAAGACAGCATACAAAACTAAACACGAACATTGCTGGTGATCAAAACTCTGAAGACAACTTATTACCCCGCATTAGCCGATATCTAAAACAAGGTATAGCTTCTTGGTATGGACCTGGTTTTCACGGTAAAAAAACAGCTACTGGCGAAATATTTGACATGTATGCCATGACTGCTGCACACAAAACACTCCCAATCCCCTCATACGCTCAAATCACTAACTTAACTAATCATCGCAGCATTATTGTCAGAATTAATGATAGAGGCCCTTTTGTCGGTAATAAAGAAGTCGATTTGTCCTATGCTGCTGCAAAAAATCTAGATTTGGGTGAAGGTAATTCAAGCGCTATTGAAATTAAAGCCATATCCCCAAAACAAGCGTTACCAAAAATTCAACAACTAGCCGCAACTCAAGCAAAGCAAGTTTTTCTTCAAGTGGGCAGCTTTGGAACGGCCAAAAAAGCCTTAGAACTTAAGAATAAAATAGCCGCTAGCAATTTACCCTCAGCAAAAATTCTTTCATCTACCTATAAAAAATCAACTTTATATAAGGTTCAAATAGGTCCAATCAAATCAACTGTTAATGCTAATGAACTTAACCAACAACTGGCAGAAATTGGCATATTTGACACACAATTTGTTACTGAATCCAACCTATCACAAAGCACGCGTGTTACAATGTAAGCTAAAATATTGTTTACCTGTCACATTAAAGAGCAATGCATCCTTTTAATAAATACTACTTAATTTGGTTTTTCAGCTTATTCATTACCTTTTCTCAAGCACACGCTCAAGAAAATGAAATCACAACCCCCTCTGCACCTACTATTGCTGCAAGTGCCTACTTACTAGAAGACTTCCATACTGGCAAAGTCTTAGCAGAAAGTAATGCCGACGCAAGACTTGCACCCGCAAGTCTTACCAAAATCATGACTGTCTATGTCGTCTTCAAAGAACTCAGCAACGGCCATTTACACTTAGACGATACCGTAACTATTAGCGAAAAAGCCTGGAAAACCTCAGGTTCTCGTATGTTTTTAGAACTTGGAAATCAAGTTAAGATTGTAGATTTGTTACATGGCGTTATTATTCAATCAGGCAATGATGCAAGTGTAGCCCTTGCCGAGCATGTCGCAGGAGATGAAACAACCTTTGCCGACATGATGAACCAACATGCCGCACGTTTGGGAATGAATAACAGTCATTTTAAAAATAGTGATGGCTTACCTAATCCAGATCATTACAGCAGTGCGCGTGACCTAGCAATACTCACGACTGCCTTAATCAAAGAATTTCCTGAATACTATCCTTGGTTCTCACAAAAAGAATTCACATACAATAAAATAACCCAGCAAAATCGCAACAAACTTCTTTCTCGAGATGATTCAGTAGACGGCGTTAAAACCGGCTTTACTGATGATGCGGGTTATTGCTTAGTCGCCTCGGCGCTGAGAGAAGACATGCGCCTTATTTCTGTCGTAATGGGCACAAAAAGTGCCATCGCTAGAGCTAACGAGAATCAAACCTTAATTAATTTCGGCTTTCGATTTTATGAATCACACCGTTTATACGAAGGCAATAAGCCACTCAATGAAGCTAGAATTTGGAAAGGTGCCAACAAGACTATTCCATTAGGTCTTACAGAAGACCTATACGTCACTATTCCACGCCGTCTTTATTCAGACCTCAAAGCTGTAGTTAATATTGATAAAAAGATTATTGCTCCTATCGCAGAGCATACAAAATTAGGTTCTGTAAGAGTGTCATTAAAAGATGAACTTATCATCGAAAAAGACTTAGTTAGCTTACAATCCATTGATAAAGGCAATATGTTTCAACGCGTAATTGATAGCGCTCTGTTAATGATGGAGAAATCTGATAATGGAAAATAAGATAGTTTATTTAAACGGTGATTATATCCCACTGAATGAAGCAAAAATTTCAGTTTTAGATCGTGGATTTTTATTTGGTGATGGCGTTTATGAAGTCATACCCGCTTATTCTGGACATTTATTTCATTTCCAAGATCATTTACAACGCCTAGAAAATAGCTTAGACGGAATAAGACTTGCTAATCCACATAGTCGCGAGCAATGGTTAGAAATTCTAATTCCACTATTAAATCCGCAATTCGATCAATATATTTACTTGCAAGTTACTCGTGGCGTTGCAACAAAAAGAGACCATGCTTTCCCTGAAAACATAAAGGCAACTGTTTTTGCCATGTGCTCAAATATCGCCCCCTTTGCAGGCTTAAATCATGGCGTCAAAGCTATCAGTTTAGATGATAGTCGTTGGCAATTTTGCAATATCAAAGCCATTACCCTACTTGGCAATATTTTGCACCGACAAGAAGCGATAGACAATGGATGTGCAGAAGCCTTATTGGTAAAAGACGGTTATGTGGTTGAAGGTGCTGCGAGTAACGTATTCGCAGTGATTGATGATGTCCTTATTACCCCAGCCAAAAGCAATAGCATTTTACCCGGCATAACCAGAGATGTAATTTTGGACATCGCTAGAAAAAATGACATCCCTTGTAGAGAAGATAACATTTCTTTCGCCGCTATACAGACAGCGAGTGAAATTTGGGTAACTAGTTCAACACGCGAAATAATCCCTGTGGTAGAACTAGACTCTAAACTTGTGGGAGATGGTAAGCCAGGTTCCGTGTGGCACATAGTCAATCACTTATTTCAAGCTTATAAAAAATCTCTACTATGACTGAAGAAACGCTTTTTGAATTCCCCTGCCCATTCCCGATTAAAGCCATGGGGAAATCAGATGTTGAACTTGATTTAATCGTAATAGATATTGTTCGGCGCCACGCTCCAGAAATTACTGCAGATTCTGTAAATTCTCGCCCTAGCAAAGATGGTAATTTCATGGCAATTACGGTGATCATTGAAGCTAACAGCAAACAACAGTTGGATGCTATATACCAAGATTTAACCGATCACCCTCATGTATTAATGGCTCTGTAATAAGTAATCTTAATTTAATACCTAATCCATTCGCTCATGATAATAAGTGACCTAGGGCTGCAGGATTACACCACCACCTGGAAAAATATGCAGCGCTACACTGAAGAGCGCAGTAGCGATTGCCAAGACCAGCTTTGGATCGTAGAACACAATCCTGTTTACACCTTGGGTTTAAATGGTAAAACAGAACACCTACTCAATGTTGGCAATATCCCAGTCATTCAATCAGATCGGGGTGGGCAAGCAACCTATCATGGCCCAGGTCAATTAGTCATCTATACTTTATTTGATATAAAGCGCCTAGAACTCAATATACGTGAACTTGTCAGCTTATTAGAATGCTCTATGATTAACACACTAGCAGAATTGGGTATTTCTGCTACTGCGAAAATTGATGCACCCGGTGTTTATGTTGAAGGGAAAAAGATCGGCTCCATTGGTTTAAGAATTAAAAAAAACTGCAGCTATCATGGCCTTAGTTTAAACAACAACATGGACTTAAAACCCTTTGACCATATCAACACCTGCGGTTATTCTGACCTTAAAGTCACACAACTCTCTGACTTAGGTGTTAATATTGACACTGATCTACTTGCAAACTCCCTAGTCAGCACCATTACATCGACACTATCAAAATGACCATTCAAGCCCCTTCCCGCTCAACACCAGAATCTCATCAACGTAGCGCAGAAAAACTTGCTCGTATTCCCATAAAAGTTGAACCCACCGATAACGTTTTGCGAAAACCCGAGTGGATACGAGTCAAATTATCTGCCAGCAATGAAGTTACAAAAATCAAAGAACTATTACGTGAACACAAACTACATACGGTTTGTGAAGAAGCCGCCTGCCCCAATCTTAGCGAGTGCTTTCAACACGGCACAGCCACTTTTATGATTATGGGCGACTTATGTACGCGCCGCTGTCCTTTTTGCGATGTAGCACATGGCAAACCATTAGCACTGGACGCCAACGAACCACAAAGCCTGGCTGATGCTATTAAAGCCATGGCCTTAAAATATGTAGTGATTACTTCAGTTGATCGGGATGATTTAAGAGATGGAGGCGCAGGACATTTCGCCGACTGCATCAAAAAAATACGTCTACAAACCCCTACTACCAAAATTGAAATATTAGTACCTGATTTTCGTGGCCGTATCGATAAAGCAATAGCAATACTCGCCGAACAACCTTGCGATGTTTTCAACCATAACTTAGAAACCGTGCCTAGACTTTATAAGCAAGTCCGCCCAGGTGCAGATTATCTTGGTTCACTAGAGTTGTTACGAAAATACAGCATTGCTCAACCAACTGTCCCTACTAAATCAGGACTCATGCTAGGTGTCGGTGAAGAACAAGAAGAAGTACATCAAGTGATGAGAGACTTAATAGCTAATGGCTGTTCAATGCTTACTTTAGGTCAATATCTTCAACCCACCAAGTCGCATTTACCGGTATTGAGCTATATTACTCCCCAAGAATTTGATGACTATGCCGAAGTAGCGAAACAATTAGGCTTTAAGCAAGTAGCTAGCGCACCCATGGTAAGATCGTCTTACCATGCTGACCTACAGGCTCAAACGATTATTTAATCACCGGAATAAGACCATACTAGCCTAGCGAGTGGTGGCGCTTCCGGTACATGAGGGTTGCCCATGCCGGAAACGCTTTTCTCGCTTACGCTCGAAAAGCCTTATTCCGGCCTACAAAATCCCCCCACCAAGTGTCATTAAACGTGCGGAAGATTATTATCAACTTAAGATAGACACAATAAAAACCAGCACATCCCTATAGCTCTATCAGCGTCGGAACTAATACTCCCCTACCGTGGTAACAACTACTCTTTAGGTAGTTGCAATTCAGCGGTCATATTCCAATCTGAAAAAGGGAATGGCTTTGTTTCGGTATTGAAAGTCAAAAACAGTAATATATGATAGGTATAAACAGATAGACTACGACCAAAGTTTAAAATATTGGGATTAGTTTTTCCTGTTAATAAAGTTGAAGCGACCTGCAATAGAATCACAAACCACAGCGTCATCCTGACCAATGAACCAATAGCAGTAAAAATAAGCATAAAGAAAATTCGCTTCCAAGTAGCCAACTGGGTCAAATTATAATTAATTTGCTCATCCATCAACACTTAACCCCTATTCATAATGTCACGTAAATCAAGTGCTGCAGCATTAGCCCTAGATATATAATTTGCCATAGTCAATGAATAGTTAGCAAACAAACCGTAACCACTACCATCTAAAATCATCGGGCTTAAAATTGGCGTCAAAGCATTTTCCATCGCCTTAATCATAATATCAACGGTACGCATAGCTCGTTTATCTAACAAAATATCCGCGAAATCATGTTTAATCGCCCTGAGTATATGCAATAAAGCCCAACTTGCTCCACGTGCTTCATAGAAAATATCGTCTATTTCCAGCCAAGATACTTTAGTAATGGGCGTGCCTTTTTCATCGGCAGCTAATTTTTCAATATCAGAAAGCCCTGGACCATAATTTCCACCGGCGCTATTAGCCGTCAAACGTGTTGATAAGCCGCCTAAACGCTTAATAACGACCTCAGTGTACTGCCATAAATTATCAGCCCTAGAATAAAACTGAGCTTTTTTAACAGGGCCACCATATTTTTGCAAACGCGTCATATATTTATGTAAAGCTTCTATACCTTTTTGATATTCAGCTTCAGTAGACGGTAAAGCCCATGAATTATGTTCATAATAGAAATAAGGTTCAGCAATGGCTAAATCAGGATCTTCTGCTGATTGTGATTGATCCCTAGCAAAGTGGTTTCTAAGTGCGGTTGTCGCATCGCGCAACATAACCAAAGCCCCATATTCCCAATTAGAAATGTTATCGAGAAATACGCCAGGAGGCGCGACGTCATTAGTAATATAACCGCCACTCTTATGCAAAAGAACTTCGGCGATATGAGCCAAGGTATTTGTATAGACATAACCGATAGGCATCTCAGAAATATCAAGCTCTTCGGCAGGCTTATGCCCCTCTTCTGCTGACTTATGTGCTTCTTCCGCAGGTGCTGAACCATGACCACCGCCATGACCACCATGTTCACTTTCTAATTTTGATTCTTCTGATCGTTTGTGAGCCTCTTCTAATATATTAAACTGACCAGGTTCACTACCCCACCAAGCACCCAATATTAGAAGCACAATGAGAACCACCAAGGTAAGCATACCAAAGCCCCAAAGTATCCCTTTAGATTTTCCTTCATCCAATGTATCGCTTGCTGCCATTTCCGCTATCCTGTATTAAGGTTATCTCTGATAAAAACAGACTACTTTTATATAAAAAATAGGTCACATGTTAGCAGATTTTTAATGTTTTTGCCTAACAAGGCAATGCTATTCTGGTTTTTTTTTTGCTCTTGGATGGGCATTATCGTAGACCTCAGCTAAATGCTGGAAATCAAGATGGGTATATATCTGTGTTGTCGAAATATTACTATGTCCAAGCAACTCCTGCACAGCCCTTAAATCCTGACTCGCTTCAAGCAAATGACTAGCAAAAGAATGCCTAAGCATATGGGGATGAATGTGCTCTGCAATGCCCTTTTTCTTGCACCACAACTCTAAGCGCAATTCAATACTTCGTTGACCAAGACGTTTTCCTGTCGAGGTTATAAATATAGCCGTCTCAGTAGTGGCTGATTTTATTCGTTGTTGCAACCAAAGATTAATGGCTGCTATTGCTTTGGTTCCTACAGGTAATAATCTTGACTTCCCACCTTTCCCTGAACGGACTACTAAAGATTGATCTTGCAAATCAACATCTTCAACATTAAGAGCTGCCAACTCACTTAACCGCAGGCCTGTCGAGTAAAATAGCTCAAACATAGCCAAATCTCTCATCTCAAGTATTGAACTACTTCCTGCCTCTAACAACCCTTTAACTTGATCAACATCCATTGTTTTAGGTAATTTCTTGACTTGTTTAGGGGCTTTGACATATTGAGCTGGATTAATCTCTGCACATCTTTGTTTCAACAAATAACCATAAAAACTGCGTATAGCTGACAACTCTCTTTGCAGACTACTACTGCCTATACCTTGTCGATGCCTACTGGCTATATGAGACCTAATATCATTCTGCGTAACTGCTGACCATTGCTCTATAGCTTTACTACTACAAAAATTTTGTAAACGGCGAATGTCTCTTTGATAGTTTGCAACCGTATGGCTAGAAGAGCGTTTTTCTACTGTCAATTGCTCTAAAAAATTGACTAACAACGATTCCTGATCAGCCAACATTCGCTTTATTTAACAGAGCAATAAATCGAGTACCTATAATTTCACTCATCTGTGTTAAAAACAAATTCCCCATACTATGATGAAACCTATCCTCATTTCGACTGCCAATCGCCAAAATACCGTCAAGCTCAGTAAAGTTCATCGGGATGATGGCACAAGACTTGACCTCAGTTGCCGCATCACCAAACAATACCTTAGCTTGAGCTAAAGTAGCTCGACCACACTTAGGTTGATTGCTAGCCAATACTTTTAAAAAGGGCTTTAAATTCTCACTACTTGGCTCTATAAACAAATTACTAATAGGAGGATTAGAGACCTCTTTTACAATACGCACAGCCACAAAATCAGTTAGAAAATATTCTGCCATAACAATATTAAGATTATTAACAACTTCCGAAAGTGTGGAGGCCTCAAGCAAAGCCAATGTGAGCTTATGCATACGAATAAAAGAAGCATCGTTATTTCTGGCAATCTCTAATAAATCATTCAATTGATATTCCAAATCTTGATGCTTAGTCCTTAGCAATTCCACTTGTTTTAATATTAAAGACGTTGCAGTTCCACTTGGATGAGGAATATTTAAATCTTCTAATAGATTTAAATGATCATGAAAGAAATCTGGATATTGTTGTAAGTATTCAGCGACTTGATCTGCGCTTACTTGCGTACTTTTCTTACTCATAAATTAATAATTCCATCAAAAACAGAGGTCGCAGAACCTGTCATAAAAACAGCCTCACCACGCCCAGCCCAATTGATAACTAACTGACCACCAGGCAATTCAACATTGACCTCTGAGTCTAAACAACTTTGTAAAATACCGATCACCACAGCGCCACAAGCACCACTTCCACAAGCCAGCGTCTCAGCAGCTCCTCGCTCATAAACGCGCAACTTTATGTGCTGACGATCAATAATTTGCATGAAGCCGATATTTGCACGCTCTGGAAATAATTCATGTCTTTCTAACACCCTACCCCAATCAGCCACTGGCGTGTTGTTCAAATCATCAACCACTAACACTGCATGAGGATTACCCATTGAAACCGCACCAAAAACATGCTTAACGCCATTAATAGTCACTTCATAATTCAAAGCTTCGTGTGCAAAAAGCAAAGGAATCTCTGAAGGTAGATGCTTAGGAACACCCATATTGACAGTAATCAAATCATCATCAGTAAAGCTCAAAATTAATTGTCCGGCATTGGTGTCAACACAAATACTATTTTGATCTGACAAACCTTTATCGCGCACGAATCTAGCAAAGCATCTTGCACCATTACCGCATTGCGAGACTTCACTACCATCGGCATTGAAAATTCTATATTTGAAATTAGCATTAGCACTAACAGGTTTTTCAACCAGCAAAAGCTGATCAAAACCAATGCCAAAATGCCTATCAGCCATAAAACGAATTTGTTCAGCACTTAAATTAATGATTTGATTAATGGCATCGATCACCACAAAATCATTGCCCAAGCCCTGCATTTTAGTGAAATGTATCATGGCAATAAATGCTCACCAGACCAAAGCTGCGCT
>CAIZMK010000237.1 GCA_903934035.1 uncultured Methylococcaceae bacterium | reverse complement strand
TTTTTTGTAGCTGATCCGAGAGTGAATTTCGAAGAAATGTATATATAGGAGGCCTTTGAGGCGATAGCAGAAACCCTTTAATAAGTTAGGGCTCTATGATGTGGGAGTTTAAAGGAAGATGCTGCACTTTGTTAAGTATTGAGTGCAAGGGCTGGGGTGATGGGTTTCGGCTATTGCCTCTACCCATCTTACACTTAAGCTATGACTAAAATAATAAATTAAAACTCTTCCCAGTCATCATGTGATGAACTTGAGCTAGAACTACTAGTGCTAGCGCTTGGTTTCATTTTGATAGAGGGCGATGGTTTTCTCATCATAGAATTCATGGTTGGTTTATGTAAAACTTGAGTCGTTTTAATAGCGGCAAGCATTTCTGATGATAATTTAATAGCACCTACTGAATGATTTAAAGATTGAGCTTGTTCATCAAGTGCATTAGCTGCTGCGGCTGATTCTTCAACCAAAGAAGCGTTTTGCTGAGTAACTTCATCCATTTGAGTAATAGCTAGGTTAACTTGGTCGATACCTGAGCTTTGTTCAACAGAAGCCGCACTGATTTCATCCATAATTTCAGAAACTCTATGGACTGAAGAGACGATTTCATCCATCGTAGAGCCTGCTTCAGTTACCAGTTTTGACCCCATATCAACTTTAACCACCGAATCAGAAATTAATTGTTTAATTTCTTTAGCAGCGGCGGCACTTTTTTGTGCCAAGATACGAACTTCACCCGCTACAACCGCAAAACCACGACCTTGACCACCGGCTCTAGCCGCTTCTACTGCAGCATTTAAGGCTAAGATATTGGTTTGGAAGGCGATACCATCAATCACGCTGATAATATCCACAATTTTTCTTGAAGATTCATTAATAGATGACATGGTTTGTACCACGTTTTTAACAACTTGGCCGCCTTTTTCAGCAATACTAGTTGCGGCAACAGCCATTTGATTAGCTTGCTTTGCATTATCAGCATTGGTTTTAACAGTTACGGCTAATTCTTCCATACTCGCAGCAGTTTCTTCTAGGGAAGCTGCTTGTTCTTCAGTGCGTTGAGAAAGATCAGTATTACCTTCTGCCATTTCTCTGGCTGCAGTATTAATAGATTCTGAAGCAACTCTGATTTGGACAATCATGTCTTGCAAGGTATCTATAGCATTATTAGCCGAGTGAGATAAGCGCGTAAATGCACCTGCATCATTGCCGTCATCAGCAATTTTTTGGGTTAAATCGCCGGCTTCAATGCTAGAAAAGACTCTAATAATTTCTTTAATCCATGCATCGAAGATTTCGATAATATTGTTAATGCCACGTCCAGCTTGTTTGTAAAAGTCTACTTTGTCTTTAGTGTTAATACGTTGGCTAAAATCACCTCGCATAACAAGTGCTATCATATCTATAACTTCTTGTTCAGAGGCTTTTGCGCTGGTTCTATCATGCCATTCAGCAACTGTTCCTATGCGGCCATGATCTTTACTGACTATAGGTGTGGCAATGATTCTATTATGTCTGCCACCTAATTCAAATTCGCCTGTAAATGAACTAGTTAAGTTCGCTAATAAGTTAGCTTGATGAGCGGCTGTTTTATGAAAAATATCTATGTTAAGGCCAATGAGTTGGTCTGCATTAAAGTGACTGATTTTTTGACGTATGGTCGCTTCAATAGGTCGTAAGATGTCGCAGACAGATTTATTCACATAAGTGATATTGCGTTGATTGTCGGCAATCATGATGCCAACTGATAAAGAATCTAGTGCGACATACAACTGTTTAATATTAAACATTTCAGTCTGACATTCAGCGTGATCTTTAGCTATCTTGTCTTGCAAGCTAGTTAAAGCATGTGATAACGAACCTGTGGTTTCAGGTGTGGCATTATCAAAACGACCATTGGTGAGTTGTTCAATAAAATCGATAGTGTCATTAAGGTACTTATTATTGTTACGCATCAATAATACTAAGCCCATAGTCATAGCTAATAAACCTAAGCTCAGTAAAGTAACTAAAAGCATAGGTTGGGCAGGTTGTTCTGTGGATTGAACTAGAGCAACATCCGCTATTTGATGGTCTTCTGTTTTATGGCTAGCATCAGACGGTAAAACGTTTTGATATTGATGTTGTAAAGTATCTAGTTGCAGTTTAATTAAGCTATCAATGTCATTGGCTGCAAACTCTAATAATTTTGCTGAAAGTTGAGTTGTGTTTTTGCTATCAACATAGTTGTGTTTTTGTAATGCGGCTTTAGCAGGTTTTAAGCCTTGTTCTAGGTATTGGCTTTGTGAAAGAGTAAATTTTTCACTAAGATCTTTAATCTCAGCTGCCGTGAAGGTGCGTTCAAGGCTAGATTGCAGGGTATTAATGACCTCAGTATTTTTATCAATAGACTCTATGGCTTTAATAGAATCGCTGCGATTTAATGCTAACGACAATTTATTATTATTTGAACCAACAGGAGTGGCGTTGATTAAAGCATTCTGTAGTTGAGTTTGGTTATTGATCAATAAGAACTTAAGTTTGTTCAGCTTCTCAATAGATGACATGGTGTTTGTAAACGCATGGGCATCAGATTTTTCTGTAAGCTCTTGTCCCACGCTTATTCCCGCAGCTATTGCAAGAGAAAAACCAAGTAACACCATCCAGTGTTTTATATTATTAAATCGAAATACCATTACTTTGCACCATTATATTAAGAAGACGAAATAGATATTGTTGTCATTTGTTTTAATTACTTTAAGGCATAACTGGCTTGAAGTAATGTATTTATACATAAATTACAATTTATCACCATTTTATTCTAAACGTGTTTGATTAAATCAATCTGATAAACAGCGGGCATTTTTGCTGAATACAAAAGTATCATGCTAGGAAATGCGGTCTCATCTTGAAATACAATGCTTGAGCGTGACATTAAAAATTAACGGACAATCCCTCGTTCAGCGTTGTGAGAACTAGAGTGGTCTATTGCATAAGCATCTATAAATTGTTTAAAAAGTTCTCGAAGAGTTCATTGTCTTGTGATTATAACCTTTTTCCAGTCTCCCTCTTATAAGGTGGAGAGTTGCTGCGGTATGCTTTAGATTCCTGCCCTTGGTATATAGGTATCTACACAAATAATTGTTAGCATTCCCACGCAAGAACGATAACATTGTGGTGAAGATGGTAGGGGCGTATTGCATACGCCCTTATAAAATAAGCCCTATAACATATAGACTTTCAAAGTTGGGTGTATGCAATACGCCCCTACGGCAATGTCATTAAGTTAAGGATTTGTAGGGGCGAATTTGTCGCCCCTAAAGCTTTCCAATTCTTAACTGTGGTCAGTGTGGGTTTGGGGGGGTGATAAAGAAACGATGTAAAAAGTGCGTTAGTTTTGAGTGTTGGGGTGTTAATTAATGTCATGACTGATGAAAGGGTTAATAACTTAATAATCAATAGTATAGATCATGGATATCATTATTAACTTACAAGCAATATCAAACTGGCAGTTTATCTGGAATGACTAGTCATAAGTTGAAGTTATCCTGTAGTGGCGACAAATTCGCTATGTTTAAGCTGGCAAAGGTACTAGTGGTATCTGTCGCTACTGCAAAATTCGTACACTTGAAATCTATACAAATGTTGCTGAGCAGATTATATCTTGCCTAGATATCTAAGCTCAAAAACTTAGTTATTAATTCAATGTAAAAGTAATAGTTCAAGTAAGCGCTTAAATTGCTTTTTGTTCTTAGCTTTAAAATAGGGCTTGGGTGCGTAAAATAGTCTATAGATTAATTGAGCGTACATTTTATGTGTGGATTTGTCCTTATGCTGAAGTAAACACAAACTCATAGGCAAAAATAGTCGATTTGTTAGCGTGTCTAGCGACTCCAATAGGAAACTTAAGTACATCAATGAATACCTTGAAAGATATAAACACAAATAGTGATAGGCCGTTTCATTTTACAGATCAAGATTTTCAGCATATTCGTAAGCTGATTTATGATCTAGCGGGTATTAATTTATCCAACTCTAAGAGTGAGATGGTTTATAACCGTATAGCTCGAAGGTTGCGGGCTACGGGCTTAACACGAGTTGATGATTATTTACAGTTGGTACAATCTCCTCAGAGTTCTGAGCGCCAACCTTTTATTAATGCACTGACGACTAACCTGACTTCTTTTTTTAGAGAGCCAGAACATTTTTCAATACTGTCTAAGTATTTACTTGAAATTGCCAAGAATCGATCTATTAAGATTTGGTGCTGTGCCTCTTCTACAGGAGAAGAGCCTTACACTATTGCTATGACAGCATTGGAAACTTTAGGGCACACGCGGGTTGATGTTAAGATTTTGGCTACTGACATTGATACACAAGTTTTAAAGACGGCTTCAGAGGGTATTTATAATTTGGATCGCATTGAAAAATTAGAGCCTAGTTTAAAGAAGCGATTTTTTTTAAAAGGTAAAGGCGAGCAAGAAGACCTGGTTCGTGTGCGTCCTGAATTAAGAGATATGATTACCTTTCAATCACTTAATCTATTGGATAGTCATTGGAATATACAAGGTCCTTTCGATGTTATTTTTTGCCGAAATGTAATGATTTATTTCGATAAAGATACTCAGCACAGTATTTTAAAAAAATTTGTGCCCTTTATGACTCCAGAGAGTTTGCTGATTGCGGGTCATACAGAAAATTTTCATCATGCGGCTGACTTGTTTGTAAAAAAAGGTCGCACTATTTATGGTATTGCTAGTTAACTTCTAATGTGTTTGGTGTAGTTTGCCATTAAGGTTTATATGACATCTTTAAAGCTTTACCACGATCGATCATTTGATATTCAGGCTGTAAAGCTTTTGCCAGGAGATTATTATGCTTCTTCTGATAATATAATGATCGTAACTGTGCTTGGTTCTTGTGTTGCTGCTTGTATTCGCGATAAGCAAACAGGTATTGGCGGCATGAACCATTTTATGTTGCCAGAGGGTGCTGGAGGTAACACTACGGGAGCTTGGGGAAGTAGTTCTTCTCGCTATGGCGCTTATGCAATGGAAATGCTGATTAACCATGTGCTTAAGTTAGGTGCAAGGCGTAATCAATTGGAAGCCAAATTATTTGGCGGTGGTGCAGTTATTAAGCATCTGAAATCAAGTAATATTGGTGAAAAAAATGCTAAATTCAGTATAGATTATTTAGAAACGGAAGGTATTCCTGTTGTTTCTTCTGATTTACTGGATATTTATCCGCGCAGAGTTTATTTTTTTCCTCAGACCGGAAAAGTTTTAGTAAAGAAAATGTATGGTGTACATAGCAATGAAGTTATTTTGCAAGAGCAAGGTTATTCATCAAGCTTGAAAGCCAAGGATGTATCAGGTGATATCGCTGGTGATATCGAGTTGTTTGATTAAGATTATTATATTGACTATTAAATGAATACTATGAAGAAAATTGCTATTGCAGATGATCACGACATTATTAGATATGCAATAAAGTTGTTGCTAGAGAAAAATCCGGTTCTTAGTGTGGTCGCAGATACTAATGAATTGGCTAAGATTGTAGAGATGTGTCGTGCAAATAAGCCTGATTTACTGTTGTTGGATATAAATTTTGAAAATGGCGATTCATTAAATATCCTAAAGCAATTGAAAAAAGAAGATCGTCATCTAAAGATTTTGGTTTATTCAGCTCATGAAGAAATGAAGTATGCTTTCAGAGCGCTTAAGCTAGGCGCTTCTGGTTATTTGACCAAGCAACAAGCAGTAGAGTCTTTGCCTGAAGCTATAGAGTGTGTTTTACAGGGTAAGAAATACATTAGTGCTGCTTTAGCTCAGGAATTGGCAAATCGCGTACAAGATGATTTTGAAGCTGCTGAATATGAGAAGCTTTCAGAGCGTGAATTGCAAACTTTGCAATTAATTGCTAGTGGCTTATCTGTTGGTGATATTGCAGAAAGGCTCAATTTATCAGTTAAAACCATAAGTATGTATCGCTCCAGAGTGTTGACAAAATTAGATTTGCGTCACAATGCTGATTTAATGCGATATGCCATGGATAATCATTTGGTTAGTTAAAGAGACGTTGAAAGTATTATTTTGCTCCCCTCTCTTTACTCATAGGTATCTACACAAATA
>CAIZMK010000236.1 GCA_903934035.1 uncultured Methylococcaceae bacterium | reverse complement strand
CGCGACCACCGGCGTGACAGGCCGGTATTCTAACCAACTGAACTACCACTCCAAAGTCTGGTGGGTGCTGAGGGGTTCGAACCCCCGACCCTCGCCTTGTAAGGGCGATGCTCTCCCAGCTGAGCTAAGCACCCGACTAAAAAAATCATTATACATGGTTATTATAAATTTACAACCCTTGTATGAATTTTTTCTTTAATACTTGTCTAAATGGAAATCAATTCAATTCAGAAGTATTAGTTTACAGCATCCTTTAAAGATTTCCCAGCCTTAAAAGACGGAATTTTAGCAGCCTTAATAGTAATTTCGTCTCCAGTTTGTGGATTACGCCCTTTACGTTCAGCTCTTTCTTTTACAGAGTATGTGCCAAAGCCCACTAAAGCGACAGAATCTCCTTTGCTTAAAGCGCTGGTTATTGCACCCAGGAAACCATCTAAAGCACGTCCAGCATCTGCTTTTGTTAAATCTGCAGATTCAGCTATAGCATCAATCAATTCTGATTTGTTCATCATTCCCCCTGAGGAAGTTAATTTAGTGTATTGAGAATATCCATTACGTTAATTCTTATGCAACAAGAATAGCACCACAAGAACAGCGGTAAGTTATATCAATTGCAGTTACCTAGTGTCAAGCTTTAAAACCCTTGAGCCCATGTTTTTTGCGGCATCAAGATGGTTTCGATCATTTATTAGATTTTTTAATGAGCCATATTACCCTGCTGAACTATTTTAATAGCATCAGACTCCTTCTTGCCTTGATCAACCTCTAACTGTTTATCGACAGCAATCGGCATACGCTGCAAAGCCAGTCCCAGCACTTCATCTATCCAATGCACAGGCCTGATATCTAATTTTCGTTTGATGTTATCAGGGATATCAATCAAATCCTTTTCATTTTCGGCTGGAATTATCACAACAGTGATCCCACCACGATGAGCCGCTAACAGCTTCTCTTTCAAGCCTCCTATGGGAAGCACCTCGCCACGCAAAGTAATTTCACCTGTCATTGCGACATTTGCACGAACCGGTATCTTTGTTAATGCCGATATAATCGCCGTACACATACCTATACCTGCACTCGGCCCATCTTTTGGAGTCGCGCCTTCTGGAACATGTATATGTATGTCATTTTTCTGAAATAACTCATTATCAATCCCTAATATTTCAGACCGACTTCTCACCACAGTCATCGCCGCCTCAATCGATTCCTTCATGACATCACCCAACTTACCCGTTGCTGAGTGTTTGCCTTTACCAGGTATCACTGCCGTTTCGATGGTCAATAATTCTCCACCTACTTCAGTCCAAGCTAGTCCTGTAACCTGCCCAATCTGATCTTGCTCCTCAGCTAATCCATAATTAAAGCGCCTAACGCCCAAGTAATCATTTATATTTTCTGGCACGATTAGTACTTTTTCTTTATCAGAGCTCAGCAATAGATGCTTAACCACTTTTCGACAAATCTTAGAAATATCTCGCTCAAGATTACGCACACCAGCTTCTCTTGAATAATACCGAATCATGTCTCTAACAGCTGCCTCTGAAATATCAATTTCATGCGCCTCAATACCATTAGCCTCAAGCTGCTTAGGAATTAAATACTTAGTTGCTATATTTATTTTTTCATCTTCGGTATACCCAGCAAGACGAATAACCTCCATTCTATCCAACAATGCTGGAGGAATATTCATTGTATTAGCCGTAGCCACAAACATAACATCAGATAAATCGAAATCTACTTCTAAATAATGATCCGAAAAAGCACCATTCTGCTCAGGATCCAAAACTTCTAGCAAAGCTGAAGCCGGATCGCCGCGAAAATCAGTCGCCATCTTATCAATTTCATCTAGCAAAAACATGGGGTTACGAGATTTAATTTTAGCCAAATTCTGTAATATCTTGCCTGGCATTGAACCTATATAAGTACGCCTATGACCACGAATTTCGGCCTCATCACGCACACCACCCAAAGCCATACGAACATAAGTACGATTCGTTGCCCTAGCAATAGATTCACCCAATGATGTTTTACCAACACCTGGAGGCCCCACCAAACATAGAATAGGTCCTTTAAGTTTTTTTACGCGTTGATGTACGGCCAGATATTCGAGAATACGTTCTTTTACTTTTTCTAAGCCAAAGTGCTCAGCCTCTAAAACTTGCTCTGCAATCTTAAGATCATGACGAACCTTAGTTTTCTTCTTCCAAGGCACATTAATCATCCAATCTATGTAATTACGTACTACGGTTGCTTCGGCCGACATAGCAGGCATTAATTTAAGCTTATTAAGCTCAGCTTCAGCTTTAGTCTTAGCTTCTTTCGACATACCTGCATTGGCAATTTTCTTTGCCAACTCCTCAATTTCATTTGGCTGATCATCCATGTCACCTAATTCTTTTTGTATCGCCTTAATTTGCTCGTTTAAATAGTACTCCCTCTGATTTTTCTCCATTTGCTGTTTAACGCGAACTCGAATTTTTTTCTCCATTTCCAGTAAATCAACTTCTCCCTCCATCAAGGCCATTAAATCTTCTAAACGCTTTTCAATGTCTGCAGCCTCAAGAATGTCCTGCTTATCACTAACTTTTAAGCTCATATGTGCAGCCATGGTGTCAGCAAGACGACTAGGGTCATCAATACCCGAAAGAGCATTTAACACCTCAGGAGGAATTTTATTATTTAACTTAACATATTGATCAAATGAATTAATAACCGTGCGCTGCAAAACATCCTGCTCCTGCACCGAGAGATTATAGATATCATCGATCTTTTCCACTTCAGCTGAAAAGAAACTCTCAGTTTCCTGATATCGAAGAATTTTACTGCGCTCAGCGCCTTCAACTAAAACTTTTACTGTACCATCAGGAAGTTTCAATAATTGTAAAATATTAGCTAAAGTGCCTACTTGATAAAGATCTGAAAAATTTGGCTCATCAATTTCAGCGTCTTTTTGTGCAATTAATAAGATTTGCTTACTATCTTTCATCGCTGCATCCAGAGCATCAATTGAACGCTCTCTACCAACAAATAAAGGAATAACCATGTGAGGATAAACCACAACATCTCTAAGTGGTAAAACTGGAATCAAATTATCCGTAAGGTGTAACTCTTTCATTATTTGCGCTTCCATAAACAGAGCCTTTAGAAATTTTTATAAAAAGTGATTATGAGGGCGGCAATCAAAATAGCAAGTAAATAAAATACAATTAATACAATTTATAATTTTTTAGCTAGCCATAACATTGCAAATAAACACTTATATACGAAGTTATATAGCAAGATTTTTTAGGACACACTCTATCGAAAACTAATATCTTGAAATAAAGGAAAGTAATTCTAAGGAATTATTTAAAACAAAAGCAAGGAGGAGTGTGAACAACGGGGAACTAGGACAAAGCAAAATAAAACATAATATGGCGATTAAACTATCTCGAACTAAAAAACATTCCTTACCTTACTATTCATTTCAAGCATTTTCAGTGAATGATTTTAGATCGAGATACCACATAATCTATCTTAAAAATTATTTTTCTAAGAACTCAACTTTATTTTCTTTACCATTCCAAATATCAGCTTCCGGAAGTGGTGCTTTAACTTCAGTTAATATAGGCCACTGCTTAGATAACTCTGCATTTAATTGAATAAATATTTCTTGGCCTTCTGGAAGCTCGTCTTCAGCAAATATTGCATTCGCTGGGCATTCAGGCTCGCATAAAGTACAGTCAATACACTCATCAGGATCAATAACTAAAAAATTAGGTCCTTCATGGAAGCAATCAACGGGACATACATCAACGCAATCAGTAAATTTACATTTTATACAGTTTTCTGTGACTACAAAGGTCATTTATCTTACCTGGTGATTTAGGGAGTTTTAATTTAAATTGCAATGATAGCAGAAAGGAATAGCCCATATATAATGTTTTATAATTTTTTATATGAAGATAATCATTGGCTAACAATTAATAGACCGTAGAAATAAGTGCAAACCCCAAAAGAACCTTGCTTTACCTGGCTATTACAAACTTCAAACAGATCTCACGCAAAGTTTCCCACGCATCACCTAATTGCTGACCTTTTATCTGCCTATCTGCTTTAGCACCTAGCAGCAATATACGGGTTAAATCTTTGTCACTCAGTCTATTCAATGCATGACTGACTAATTGTTTACGCTTATCCCAGATCTGGTTGTTTTTATAAACTAAATCTCTTGATTGTCCGGCAGCAATCGCCCATTTAATTTTAATCAAGCTGCGTGCTTCACGCGCCAATGCCCACAAAACCACAGGAGCAGCAACACCCTCTCCTCGCAAACCAGATAAAATTTTAACAATACGATCTTCTCTGTCCGACAAAACGCTATCAATAAGATTAAACACATCGTACCTAGAGCTATCAGCCACTACTTCAAAGATTTGTTGCTGACTTAAGCTACCCGTACCATAAAGCACATAGAGCTTTTCTATTTCTTGAGCTGCCGCCAGCAAATTACCTTCCACTCTTGTGGTCAACAAACGCAAGCCATCAGCATCAGTTGATAAACCTCGCTGCTGCAGTCGTTGCCGCAACCAATTAACTAAATCCTGACCTTCCAATGGCCAAACTTGAATAACAACACCCTGCTTGTCTAAAGCTTCAAACCAACGCGTTTTCAAAGCCGCACTTGCCAATTTTCCAGCAGTAATTAGCAAAAGATTGTCTTCTTGCAATCGAGCACAATAAGCAATTAAAGCTTTTGCACCATCAATTCCTGGAGTGCCACTAGGCATTCTTAAGTCGATGATTTTTCTATCTGAAAATATAGACATAGAATCCGCTAAGAAAGCCAACCGACTCCAGTCAAAATGCGCATCAACTGTTATAACTTCACGATTATCATAACCCGCTAATCTTCCTGCTTTTCTAATCTCATCAGCCTTTTCACCTAACTGTAAAGGCTCATCACCGGTAATAAAATAAACCGGCTTTAAACCTTTTTTTAACTCAGCAGCTAACTGGTCAGGCTTGATGCGCATAATTATTTAGACTTAGCATCAATAACAGATTTAGCCCGATTGACTATGGTACGCACCGCTTGCTGATACATCTCGTTTTTAATCATCGTCTCTTCGCTTTCTTTTGCAATGATAGCTAATTGATCGTTATAGTATTCACGTTTAATTTCGAGAGGCTGACGCGCCATCAACACGTTATCTTTAGCATCAATAATTTCATATTCCATTCGATAACTCAACTCAAAATCATTGGCTACACCGCTTGCAGCTAAAGATAACACTCTACGCTGACTATTTTCATCGTATATTCGAATAACAATACCCGCTGCGTCAGACGTAGGAGCAATAGGAATTAATGATAGCTCCATCGCTTTGTTAAATTGCGCTTGCAACGCCCCAGAACCACCTTCCAAAAAGATATTTTTCATGCCAGCAGGCAATTCAAAAGCGCCTCGCAAATGATAGCCACACGCACTCAATAACAAAGCTATCAGGACAATGATCGATTTTTTAATTAGCACAAACACTCCTAACGTTATTGTGTAAAAAGGTGAGCAAAGCTCACCCTATAAACCATTTCAAACAACGATATTAACCAGTTTTTTAGGCACGACAATCACTTTTCTAATCGGCTTGCCGTCAATAAATCGGATTGCCATTTCATCATTAAGTGCCTGCGCTTGGATGTCTTCAGAACTAGCGTTAATCGAAACAGTCATTTTACTTCGCAACTTACCATTGACCTGTATGACTAACTCAATCGTATCTTGCTCTAAAGCTGACTCATCAACTTGAGGCCAAGCAACACCGACTACTGCTTGCTGATGACCTAAATCCAGCCATAATTGATGACAAATATGAGGAACAATCGGTGATAGCATCAACACTATCGCTTCTAAAGCTTCTTGACGTATCGCCTTGCCATTATCAGACTCATCCTCAAACTTAGCTAAGGAATTAACTAGCTCCATATTAGCAGCAATAGCGGTATTAAAGATGGTGCGCACACCAATATCATGACTGACCTTTTGGATAGTTTGATGCACAAAGCGACGTACCGTTTTCTGTTCTTCTGTCATCGACGATTTATCTAAGGCATTAACAGAACCACCCATCTGAATATGCGAAAAGACATGCTTCCAAAGTCTTTTCAAAAATCTGAAGGCACCTTCCACGCCGCTATCCGACCATTCCAAAGATTGTTCTGGCGGTGCTGCAAACATGATAAATAAACGTACAGTATCAGCACCATACTGCTCTATCAAGCCTTGTGGATCAACGGTATTGCCTTTAGATTTAGACATTTTCGTGCCGTCTTTCAATACCATACCTTGAGTCAATAACTTTTTGAACGGCTCATCACAAACCAACAAGCCTTCATCTCGCATGAGCTTGGTAAAGAAACGCGCATATAACAAATGCAAAATGGCATGTTCAATACCACCGATATAATGATCGACTGGCAACCAATATTTGGCACTTTCATCCAACATACTGTCCGCTTTACTGCTGGCAAAGCGGGCAAAGTACCAAGACGACTCCATGAAAGTATCAAAAGTATCTGTTTCGCGACGCGCGGGTTTACCACAGCACGGACAAGCAACTTGAGAAAAAGTTGGATGTGCGACTAAAGGCGATTGCGAGCCATCTAACACGACATCTCGTGGCAATTGCACTGGCAAATCCTGCTCTGGAACTGGAACAGTACCGCAATCGTCACAATAAATGACGGGAATCGGTGCACCCCAATAACGTTGCCGAGAAACGCCCCAATCACGTAAGCGGAAGTTAGTTTTACGCTGACCTTTTTGATCCTTTTCTAGGGCTTCAGAAATAGCCACAAAAGCTTGTTCTGAAGTTAAACCATCAAATTCAGCAGAGTTTTTCAACACACCTTTTACGGTATAGGCCTGCTCTGAACAATCATCCTCTTCGCCGTTTTTAGCAAAGATGACTTGTTTGATAGCAATGCCATATTTCGTTGCAAACTCATAGTCGCGTTGATCATGAGCAGGTACCGCCATCACTGCGCCAGTGCCATAACCCATTAACACAAAATTGGCTATCCACACAGGCACTAACTCACCCGTAATGGGATGCTGTGCTTTAATACCAGAATCTATACCGCGCTTTTCCATGGTTTCCATGGCGGCTTCTGAGGTTTCCATCATCTTGCAGTCGTTAATGAAATCACTAATAGCTGGATTATTTATTGCTGCCTGTAATGCCAATGGATGTTCAGCAGCGACGGCTAAATAAGTAACACCCATTAAGGTATCAGGACGCGTGGTATAAATACGTAAAGGCTGCTCCATATCGGTGACAGGAAAATCCATTTCCACACCTTCAGAACGACCGATCCAATTGGCTTGCATGGTTTTCACTTGCTCTGGCCAACCCTCTAAGGATTCTAAAGACGCTAACAACTCATCGGCATAAGCGGTAATTTTCAAAAACCATTGCGCGATTTCTTTGCGTTCCACTTGAGTATCACATCGCCAGCAACAACCATCGATGACCTGCTCATTAGCCAATACGGTCATATCATTCGGACACCAGTTAACTGGGGCAGTTTTCTTATAAACCAGACCTTTATCAAGCAGCTTAAGAAAAAACCATTGCTCCCACTTATAATAACTGGGATCACAAGTCGCTAACTCGCGACTCCAATCATAGCCAAAACCTAAGCGCTTAAGCTGGTCGCGCATATAATCTATATTTTCGTAAGTCCAATCAGCGGGATGAACACCATGTTGCATGGCTGCATTTTCAGCGGGCAAGCCAAAAGCATCCCAACCCATAGGCTGTAAAACGTTTTTACCCAACATGCGCTGATAACGGCTGATAACATCGCCAATGGTGTAATTACGCACATGACCCATATGCAATTTACCACTAGGATAAGGGAACATGGATAAGCAATAATACTTTTCCTGCGTAGAAGATTCAGACACATTAAATACACCTGAGCTTTCCCAGATAGCTTGTACGTCTTGCTCAATAGCGAGCGGTTGATAATTTTCTTGCATCCTTCTCGTCTTTTACCAGTCAAAAGCGTTAGAATACCCCACAGTTGCTTAAATCTAAAGCGTCAATTTCAGGAGTTGGACCATGAATAACAATAAACTTATCGCCGCCTATGCTGATTTCATGAAGCATCTACATGAAACCATGGAAGACACACTACACACTTTCACTGAAGCGCTAGAAATTTCGAAAACAAAAACTGGCCAAAATAGCGAGTTGACGGATGCAGAACTTAACAAGCTCTCTACTTATGCAAAACGTGATATTGAACAGGCTGCTCACGGCCTATCTTCAAAAGAAGATAACAATTCACTTTCTGCATGGTTTAAATTTGACATTGAATTATTAGAAAACTTCACCTTAGATGCTTTTTTAAGTGTGGCTGACAAAACCCGTATTGAACTTGAAAAACTTAAGCAGTTAGCGACTAAGCACTCTTATCAAAGTGGGGAGATCACCATTCCAGGCACCTTTATTTGTGATGCTTGCGGTAAAGAAATCTCTTTCAAAACAACCAGCGAAATCCCAGAATGCCCTAAGTGCCAAGCAAAAACCTTTATCCGCATTTGATATTGTAAGCTCTTGGCTTATAATGCGATTTTTATCTAATTGATTTCATAGGAAATAACATGCGCAGAGTCATCTTTAACCAGAAAGGTGGTGTTGGTAAATCTACAATTACCTGTAATTTAGCTGCCATCAGTGCGCTTGAAGGCAAACGTACTTTGGTTATTGACCTAGATGTTCAAGGCAATACCACGCAATATCTGCTCGGTCATAAAGTCAGCGACAGCGACAAAACCATTGCCCAATTTTTTAAAGATACCTTAAGCCTGTCTTTATTTGGCAACGGCAATAGCGGCATTGAGACGCTTATCCATGAAACACCCTTCCCTAATTTATTTGTTTTACCTTCGCATCCTGAACTTGAGCCTTTACAAGGTCGTTTAGAATCGCGCTTTAAAATCTTTAAATTAAAAGAAGCACTGGAAAAACTAGAAGGTTTTGACGCCATAT
>CAIZMK010000235.1 GCA_903934035.1 uncultured Methylococcaceae bacterium | reverse complement strand
TATTTTAAATGAACCTATATTTCAAAAAGGTTTTGATATAGCTGAGGTATCGCATTTAAGTTCAGAACAGTATGATGAGTATTTAAAAAGTGTGCTGTCCTACAATGAAGCGAAAGCAGTGACTGATACCGCGTTTGCTGATGGTAAGGTTGAAGGAAAGATTAAAACAGCTAGGGCAATGCAAGCAGAAGGCTTTGATATTGCTACCATAGCTAGATTAACAAAATTAACTACACAACAAATTGAATCTTTGTAATGTACCCCAACACAACAGGTGACATGTTGGGGTTCGCGTTGCTTTTTAATGATTATAAAGAATACTTTCACAGTCTCTAAAGACACTCCCACAGCAAACTGAACTCAATTAATTGTGGGTAATAACCCAGTACGAGTTATCGTGAAATCTTCCTACGACTTAAGGTCATGTTTAGGCCGGCATTAATCCAAGCAAACTTAATTCTTAGTGTTCAATTTTTCTTCTAACAAAGCCATCAATTGACTAGCCTTAATATTAAGAGCATTAGCTAATTTAAGTAACGTCGTTAACGAAGGTTGCTGCTGCCCTAATTCCAAAATACTAACGTAAGTCCGACGAAGATCAGCTTCAAAACCTAACTGCTCCTGACTTAAGCCTTTTTTTAGTCTTAATTCTCGTAAAACCTTTCCAAATGCAATCGAAATATTCAAACTTATACCTCCTACTGTTGGAGGAATTGAAACATTCTGATAATATTCAGTCGTCCTACAGTTGTAGGAATAAGCTTTCAGTCTGTGTAATATATTTTTTGCAAAATATTGTATTTGACTGACCTGTTTATCTAAGTGACGTAAATAATTTGGCAATCAATAAAACATTAGGGAGCGTTAATGAGTTCTGAATCAGATGCTGAACACGAAATAACAGCAAAAAGACTTAGAGAACTTGCCGGTATTAGTGACTCGCATAGTCATCCAAATGCTATTGTTTTAGTTCCAATCGACACTGATGTTGCGCTAATGAAAAATCTCGTTGATATGCTAAAAGAAATTGACAACAGCGTAGGTAAGAGCTGGATAGATTTCGATATTGGCGATATTAAGTATAGGGCAACTGGAATAACTCACGATAAGCCAATAACCCCATAATTTTCTATTAATGACTGTCTGTCTGATCTGGAAACCACAAAAACAACTAGAGCTTATGAACAATACTTTCCTAACCCCAGCGCCTTGGACTGCTTGGCGCACTTATAAAACAGCAGCTAAAGAAACTCGATCCATTATTGCTAATGAACGTGATCATACCAAAGTCTTCTTAGATGACTTGTCGGCTGAACTTTGGCATGAAATTGAAAAAGGCATCAGCTACCAAAACTTATATGCTTTAGCTACTGAGCTAGAGGTTGCCGAAGAGTTAGATGGCTTATTAACTGAGTTTAAAGAACTCGGTTTAATTGTTGATCCTGATAACAACGGCAACAATAAACCCTTGCCGGTGCCAACAGCAAAGCCACTTGAATTCGCGGACAATATAAAGCCAGAAAATGATTTCCAGTCTTGGGTGATGGCGCAAGGCTTTATGTATTCAACGCATTGGGAATTAACCTATCGCTGTAATGAGCGTTGTGTGCATTGTTACAATCCCGGTGCCGCACATTCTGATTTTGAAAAACCAGATCGCCTTAATAATGAATTATCAACCGAACAAGTCATAGCCAGTCTTAAACGTTTGGCTGAGGGTGGTGTATTTCAGCTAACCTTATCAGGTGGCGAAATCATGCTACGCAAAGACTTCTTTGAAATCGTTGAGGCGGCGCGTCTATTAGGCATGGCGGTTAATATTTATACCAATGGCTTAAAGCTAGATGAAGCGAATATCAATAAACTGTGTGACTTATGGCCTTCTACGGTCAGTTTTTCAATTTATAGCCATGTGCCTAAAGTACATGATGATATAACTAGAGTGCCTGGATCATTTGATAAAACAGTAGTCGCTCTTAAAGCCATGAATGAACGAGGTGTGCGCACCAGTTTAAAATCGGTGCAAATGTCACATACCTTAAAAAGTTACAACGGCACTTTAGCCCTAGCTAAAGAATTAAATGCTTCGCCAGAAACAGAAATTGGTTTAAGTCCGGGTGTCGATGGCGCGATTGCTCCCATGTTAATGTCTACTTCAAATCCACAAGAACTCATTCTTGCCGCCATGACCGAAGGCTTTCCTATCTTTGTCGGCACCGAAGAAAATAACTACGGTGAATTTATCAAAGACCCAAAAGCCACGGTTTGTGCAGCAGGTTATGCAGGCTTAAACTTTTCAGCAGATGGCTCCATTTATCCTTGTAACTCTTTAACCATTAAGTCAGGTAATTTGCATAAAGATGATCCTTTAGATATCTGGCATTCTGCATTAGGCCAACGCGCAAAAATAACAGACGCTCAGAAAAGTAATCTAAAAGAAACTGAACAAACGATAGCCTTAAATGAAACCACTAAAAATCTTGCTGCATGGCAGGATGTGCGTTTAGAAGATTACGAAGAATGTAGCACGCATTTACGTTGCCGTTGGTGTGCTAAATGTCCAGGCATGGCTTTAATGGAAACCGGTAGAGCCTTGGCGCCTTCCACGACTAATTGCCGCACCGCTAATGCCCGCATGTTTGCTGCTTTATTATTAAGAAGTGGTGAAACGAGGGCGTCTGTAGCAGAAGCGTTTAAGTTAGCGAAAGACTTTGGTTCACAAGAACCCTCAGATCGACCTGAAATACCCGAACCGACACGAGGTAAAGCTAATCATCTTGACCCAAGAACATCCTTAGAAAGTTTAAAAAAAGCGGATGAAACCGATCAATCCCAAAGCTATATAACGCCTAAAGGAGAGACATGGCTTAGCTATGGCTCAAAGTGGAATGTGGAATCATTAAAAGCCTTTGAGCCGATCAGGGCACAATTTACATCTTTACAAATAAAGATGGACTAAATTCTTTTGCTAAACAGCAAAGAGTACGGAAACACCCACCGTTAAAGGGGTGAATTTGTGAGACTAATAACATGAAAAAATTAGGTGTTTCAAAAGTAGTATCTGTAGAACGTAAACCATTAACAGGTTGCCCTTCTAGTTCAACAAGTAGTTGTGGTATTGCTTACAGAGCTGGCTGAGTTAGATCGAAAATAGAGGTGACTCATTGAGTCGCCTCTTTTATTGTGAATAGTAAGTTTTATTTTTAAATTAAAGGAAATTGTTTTGTCAATAATTGGTAATACATATGTATTTAAAAATACAGGCGAAGAGATTGAAGCCACTGGTGAGCAAGATGAATATTGGGAAATAAATAAAAATAATGAAGCTGGTGTAATTAATAAGTTTGATTTAGATGATTTTATAGCAAATGGAGATTTATATTTAAAGAATATCTCTTAAATAACTTATTTCTAAATATGAAGGGTATTGCCCTTCATATTTGAAACATACAGACTCTGACACAGGTGTTCAAATTGAGACGGAGGATGAAAAACAAGTTAACTGAAAAATTATCCTAATAAAACTCAAGATGCTTAAATTAAAAACAATCGGTACTTATGGAAAAACATATTGGATAGCTGATGAAACGCCCAAAGAGATTCGAGCTTTCGGCAGTTTTTGGGTATCTCCAATCGATGGCTTTGTTTCTAACCCAATTAATGACAACTGTGAAATATTGGGTGATGTGGTTGAAGGTGCCTCAATTCATGGTCGTAGCTGTTATTTAGGTATGGATGTAGAAAAGAACTACTATTTTGCTAAAGGTTGTGGTTGGAACCATGCCTTCGGCTGGAAACCTAGTTTTGGTAGTTTAGGGATATTACCATTATGGGCTGGCGAAAGAGAAAGGGATATCTCATTAGTTTTGCGTGAAACGCCTATTAATGTTGTAACTCCGATTGCAATTGTGTTGCACAAAAAAATACCCCAATTTGGTTCAAATCCTAATAACAGTGAATTTATAGTTGCCGATTCTATTCCTGATTTAGATGGAAGTCCTGCTAATCCCTGTCTTTTTATATATTCCAGTAAGTCACGATGGCGCTTAGCTGATTTGTTTTACTTTAGTGAACAAGAGCGGCATGAAATTCTATTTAAAGACATTACGCCCATAGATTGGTTTGTGAAGATAATTCGATCGGTTTCAGTATCAACCGGTACTTTACATAAGCTAGGTGGCTATGATTATTCTTTAAGTACTCATAATATATTTATTGATGGCACCCGCTTAGATTTTGAATATCTGGTATTAAACACGCATCCGCACCCCAACAAGGTATTAAATCAAGATGCTGATACTTGGCGTCAAAAAGAGCTTTATGGCTTAAAAACGTTGGCTTGGGAATTAGCTGAATTACTGAGGATTAATATAGCCGTTAAAGACATTGACGATATTTTAAAAGTCGAATATGAAACTGCCAGTGATCTTGTCTATCCTTTTTGATTTAAATGCGCTCAATACTAATTACGCTTCCTAGTGGCATAGGCGATGCTGTTCAAAGTTTAGTTGGCCTTAGAATAATTGAGGCGTTTTATCCAAACTCCACGATTATTGTGCTTGTAGAACCTAATATACAAGGGTTTTTATCACGACATTTTTCTAAGAATATAACTTTTTTATCCAATAGGTTATTGTCATTCTTTGAAAATCAACAAGAGTTTGATGCGCTTATAGATTTTAATGGCTTGCCATGGTTACATGCTAAGTTAGCTTCACATCAGTACAACAAAATTATTACACATACCTGTTTTATAGATTCTGCCATAAAAGAAGGAGCAGATTGTATTTATGTTGATAATAGTCCAATTATAAATACCCCATTTTTTGAAGCTAAGGGGCACGAACCCAAAATGGCTTGGACATTGTATGCAAAAATGGCGAGTTTATTATTGGCAAATGATTTGTCACTACTCCCTGTTGATGCTCAACCAAGATTAAGTTTTAAAAAACTAAGACATCAAAAAAGTAATTTGAAAAAAAGATCAAATGTGGCTTTATTTTTAGGTGGATCATCAAAAGATAAGCATTGGCCAGTTAGTAAATATCTAGGGTTAATAAAATTACTAAAACGCGCCAATTTAAATATACGATTATTTGTTGGTAAACAAGAATTGCCGTATTTAAAACATTTTAGGCACCAAGGTATAAAAGTCATTTTTAATAAGCCTATTGATAAACTATTTAAATTTAATCGAGACTTAGATTTCGCAATTACTAATGATACTGGGTTAATGCATATATCTGGTGCGGTTGGTATTGGGGTGCTAGGCATATTCCTCGAAACAACACCCCAATGTTGGTTTAGTTACACAGAGTATCATCAAGGATTTATCAAGAATCCTAAATATCATTCTAAAAGACGACATCAATCGTCTCCTTCTATCCTTGACGTATATCGATATTTTGTTTTTTTAATAAAACAACAAGGGCATTCTTATGACACACGGAAGCATTTCAGAATGTTGGGTCATAATTTATCTATTCGTTATTGAATTATCATCGCACTTGATCAACACATAATTAAAATGATTAAACAACAAGAAATCAAGTCAAATTTTGAATTTATTATTTTATTTCCTAATGCGTTGGGCGATTCAATGATGAGTGTTCAGGCTATTTATAAGTATTTTCATTGTTTCAATGGTTCAAGTGTATTGATAGTAACTGAGAGTAAATATGAGACCTTGTATAAAAAAATTTTTTTTAATACTGAGATAGAAATAGATTCTTATCAGACTATTGCGTATCAGGGAAAACTATTTAAATGTAAAAAATTGATTGATCTTAACTCTACTGAAATATCAAAAAACATATTAGAAGAGACTGTCTGTTTAGATAAATACTCATTTCAGTTTGAGATGACACGAATCATAACTCATCAATCGGCTGATCAGACAAGTACAAATAAGGCTATTGATATTTGTGACAAAGTTGGCTCAAATATTTCATTAAAGCATCCCGCTTGGGTTATGGATGCTGAATTAATTTGTGCAGCATTTAACCAACCTTTGATTATTAATGAAATAGAATCAAAAAAAATTATTGCAGTAAACAAGTTAAAAAATATTTTGTGTTTTCCTTGTGGTTCAAATGATAAAAAACATTGGCCTAAAGAAAATTGGAAAGGGTTGATCGATGCATTTAAAAAAGACGGACTAAATGTTACTGTTTTTCTAGGTATTGATGAAAAAAATTACATCTCTTATTTTTCATCAATAACATCTATAGAAATAGATTTAAAGTTAGAACAATTGGTTGCGGTTTATTTTAATGAAGACACATTAGTTGTAAGTAATGATTGTGGCCCAATGCATGTTGCGGCTTTTTTTGAGATGCCTTTGGTGTCGATATTTGGTCCTACTGATGAAAAAGTATGGTTTCCTTACAAGCAAGGTCAAGCGATTAGAAGTCTTAAGAGTGATTGGCCAGCAACAGATGAGGTTTTAAAAGTTATTACTGGTTATACCGATTTTATTTCTAACTAAAACTATCTGTTAATAGAGAATCAAAATGAGTAAAAAAAATTGTTTTTAATTTGTGGGCCTTGGGGTTCCGGTAAGTCCGTAAGTCGTAGGGCGGATTCGCGACAGCAATCCGCCACACATTCGCAAGCTTGAAAGCAATCAAAAAAACTCACGAGTAAGCATACAAGTGAAAGTCGGTCTTAATCTCAGTATGTGGTGGATTGCTGTCGCGAATCCACCCTACGCGAATATTTCATATAGATTAAACTGCCTTACGGCCGTACCAATTAGAATTTCAACACAGTTTTGGGGCTTTTTGTGTGTTGTGCTATGATCCAGCTAGCCTAAACTCAAATCGTTCTATACCCT
>CAIZMK010000234.1 GCA_903934035.1 uncultured Methylococcaceae bacterium | reverse complement strand
TGCCTGCGCTACCAAAGCAAATATTGCTTGTGTCCAAGTATTTTTTATTCGCAATGGCCAGCATTTGGGTAATAAAGCGTACTTTCCAAAAATGACCGATACTCATGACCCTGAGTCGGTGCTGCAAGCATTTATTCCTCAATATTATCTCGAAAAACCAGCGCCTTATGAGTTGATCGTTAGTCATCAATTAGAAGAATCAGCTTTATTATGCGAAGTTTTAACAGCAAAAGCCGAACATTCCGTAGTTATATCAGCAAAGGTTAGAGGTGAACGTTTAAAATGGCTGGAAATGGCTATGACTAATGCTGAAAATTCTTTATTAGCTAAGCTCGCTGATAAACAAGGTTGTTACGCAAGATTTATGAGTTTACAGGAAGAGCTAGCTTGCAAAGACCTGCCTAAACGTCTGGAGTGTTTTGATATCAGTCATACTCAAGGTGAGCAAACGGTGGCTTCATGCGTAGTTTTTGATAGAGAGGGGCCGGTAAAATCTGCTTATCGTCGATTTAATATTACTGGTATTACCGGTGGAGATGATTACGCGGCGATACATCAAGCCGTTTATCGCCGATTTAAACGTTTAAAACAGGGTGAGCACGAAGCGCCAGACATACTATTTATTGATGGTGGTAAAGGTCAGGTTGCAGAAGCGCAAAAGGCATTAGCAGAATTAGACATAAATAATGTTATGATAGTCGGCGTTTCAAAGGGGCCTGATAGAAAACCAGGTATGGAGAAGTTGATTTTAGTTGACCAAGATCAGCCGATTAATATTAAAACTGGTGCTAGCGGATTATTACTAATCCAACATATCCGTGATGAAGCACATCGATTTGCAATCACGGGGCATCGTCAGCGCCGTGGCAAGGTCGCTAAGCAATCGGTACTGGAATCAGTAGCAGGATTAGGCGCTAAAAGGCGACAGCTTTTATTAAAACAGTTTGGGGGATTGCAAAGTATTTCATGCGCAGGCGTGGATGCGCTTTGCAGTGTGGACGGCATAAGCCGACAGTTGGCACAACGAATTTACGAGCTATTTCATCATCAAGATGACGATTCAATTTAATTTACCGACTAATCTTACTTTGTTAAGGATTGCGTTAATACCGCTCTTAGCAGTCGTTTTTTATTTGCCTTGGCAATACTCCAATATAGTCTGTACGCTGATATTTTTGTTGGCTGGATTTACCGATTGGTTAGACGGCTATCTTGCCAGAAAAATGCAATTAGAAACCCCTTTTGGCGCTTTTTTAGACCCAGTTGCGGACAAATTGATGGTAACCATTGTCTTGGTTTTTATCGTTCAGCAACAAGCATCCCCCTATTTAGCTATACCAGCAGCTATTATTATTGGTAGAGAATTAACAATCGCTTCATTGAGAGAATGGATGGCCGAAATTGGTCAGCGTACTAAAGTTAAGGTATCTAAGTTAGGTAAATGGAAGACATCTGCACAAATGCTGGCGATAGGCTTTTTGTTATACCGTGAAGATATATGGGGTATTCCAATAAACTTCATAGGATATGGTCTACTGTATATTGCTGCAGTATTAACTTTATGGTCGATGACTCATTATCTTAGAGCAGCTTTAACTGCTACAGATTAAATTATTGATATTATAAATATGGTTACGCACTTTAGGCGGGACAGTTTCAGGGCAGAAGAAAGGCTCAGGGCAAAAGATTTAGCCTAGTAGCTTAGCAAATTAAGCTACGACTAATGTTAGGCTTAACTCTTAGCCTTTTGTCCTACGCCTTTTGTCTGTGCTTAGGAGAGTCCTGTTTAAATATGAGCGTTTAAGCTAAACTTTCCAGCCTTAAGTTGGTAGCTACAAATATCAAGTTCAGTAAGCCAACATTGTTGATTATTATTCATAGCTTGATTTTTTTTAACACCCAGATAAGCAGCAGATTGACACGCTGCAATACAAAAAATATGGATCAAGAAATAGAAATTCTTAATGTAACACCTCAAACCACGACATCTAGTGAGCTATTAATAGCCGCTCTTAAGCTCTTTGCAAAAAAGGGTTACTACAATACATCATTAACAGATATTGCCAAAATGGCTAATATTAAAAATACTAGTGAAATTTATCAGCACTTCACTAACAAACAGGTCATCGCTGCGCAATTGTATGCTGATATATTCGCTAATCTTAATGAATCCATTGATGAAATATGGCTAAAAAATGATAAGCCATCAGAACAATTAAGAGGTACTGTAGATTTGTTGTTCAGATTAACAGAGGATGCGCCTGATGTAATGCGCTTTTTGTTGAATCTGAAGTTTGATGAATTTTTGCCTGATGAAAAACCATTACATGAAACACCGGCTTTCTGCAAAATTTACAAAATCATACAAGCAGGTATTTCTAATGGGGAAATACGTAACATCGACCCTATGATGGCTTATATTCAATTTTTTGGTATTGTTAATGCAACGATACAAGGAATTTTGGCAGGTGTTTTAGATAAGAAAGCGGATACTTATTTATTATCAACTTGGCTGGCAGCATGGAATGGTATTGTTAAAAAATAAATCAGTTCAATATTTCAATAAGTTAACTGTGTGATGATACCTCATGGGTAAAGTTGTTCAATTCAAAAGGCCTACAGTAGCCGAACGGCATAAAGGTGATACGCTGTGCCGTAGCGGTTTTCATAAATGGAAAGTTGTAAACGACCAGAAATTTGATGTAAAGCTGGGGAAGTTAATTACAGTTTTTCAATGCGCTCGTTGCGCTAAAATAAAGACTAAAGCGTTGTAGTTTAAGTTAATTATAAACATTTAAGTGGCAGGCGAAAGGCGAAAGGAAAAGCCCGGCAACTGCCTTGTCCTTTGATGCATGGCTATGACAAAAATATTCAAATAAAGATCTGTAGGCTGGATTAGCGTTAGCGCATCGATCAAGGCATAGGTGGCGGCGTCACAGACTTAAGTTAAGGATTGGATAGAGGTAGGGGCGAATGAATTCGCCCCTACAAAAACATCGCATCGTTCCCACGTGGAGACTGGGAACGATGTCTATTTTTAACTAGGTTAACTTATTTTTTAGCTGTTACAGCAATCATAGGGTTAGCTGCAGAAACAGTAACTGTAGCTGTAGATTCTAAAAGCTCTAGTTCTAATGCTTTAACAGTACCATTAAAAGAATTTTTGCTATCTGGCTCAATTTCTAATATTTCAGTCGGTAGACCGATTCTGTCTAAAATCGCAATAAATGGTTCAGGATCGAGTTCTTCCACATTTACCATTGTTTTAGCATCCCATTCGCCTGTTGCAACTAACATGGCTGCAGCAACAGGGGGCACGCCTGCAGTATAGCTAATGCCTTGCGATTCAACTTCTTCGTAACATTTTTTATGATCTGATACTTGATAGATCAGGACTTCACGTTTTTCACCATCTTTCCAGCCCTTAATGAAATTACCAATGCAAGTATTTCCAGTGTAGTTAGGAGCTAATGTCATAGGATCTGGAAGCAATGCTTTCACTAATTTAAGTGGCACAACTTCTTGACCAGTAGTCAATGTTACTGGGAGGTGAGAAAGGAAACCGAGTGTACGGAGTACGGTAAAGACATTAATATAATGATCGCCAAAGCCCATCCAAAAACGAATGCTGTTGGCATCGATGTTTTTTGATAAAGAATGTAGCTCATCATGGCCATTCAAATAAATTGGTTGTTTGCCTACCACAGGGAACTCATATTCTCTTTTAACTGAGTGAGTTGGAAATTCTGCCCATTGACGATCTATCCAAGTCCAAACTTTTACGAATTCACGAAAATTAATTTCTGGGTCAAAGTTTGTTGAAAAATATCGACCATGACTACCTGCATTGACATCTAGGATATCAATAGTATCAATTTTGTCGAAATAACGTTTAACAGCTAGAGCGCAATAAGCGTTAACGACACCTGGATCAAAGCCCGCACCTAAAATAGCTGTGATGCCTTTTTCAGCACAACGGTCTTTACGTTTCCACTCGTAGTTAGCATACCAAGGTGGCTGTTCGCAAACTTTGTCTGGATCTTCATGTATAGCCGTATCGATATAGGCTACATCTGCTTCTATACAGGCTTCCAGTATAGACATATTAAGAAAAGCAGAGCCTAAATTGATAACAATTTCTGAACCTGTTTCTTTAATGAGCTTAATTGTTGCTGGAATATCTAAGGCATCAAGTTGGGCTGAGTAAAGTTTGCCATCGGTATTTTTTAAATGGCCTTTACGATGAATGCTTTCAATGATCGCGTCGCATTTATCTTGTGTCCGTGAAGCAATACAGATATCGCCCAAGACGTCATTATTCATAGCCGCTTTATGAGCAGCGACATGTGCCACGCCTCCAGCACCAATAATCATTACATTTTTTTTCATATGCTGAATCCTCTTATGATAAGCAATTTAAATAATCGGTATAGTCAAAACTGCGAGCTAGTTCGACACTACCATTAAGTCTTTTTACCGCTATTGATGGCATGGCCACGCCATTAAACCAATTTTTCTTTACCATTGTATAACCAGCTGCGTCAGCAAAACTTATTTTGTCGCCAATTTTTAATGGAGCGTCTAGTTCGTATTGTCCGAATAAATCGCCAGCCAAGCAGGTTCTGCCGGCAACTATAATACGGTGTTCGCCAGATTCATGGGATGAAATCTGAGGATTAGTATGGTATATCAAATGATCTAACATATGGGCTTCGATAGAGGCATCTACAATAGCGATGTCGATTTCATTATGAACAATATCTAGCACCGTAGTTACTAACTCAGCGCAGCCAGTGATAGCTGCTTCACCGGGTTCAAGATAAACTTGTACTCCATAGGTTTCTGAAAAGTCTTTTAAAACTTGGCAGAATTTTTCTACTGGATAATTATCTTTAGTGAAGTAAATGCCGCCTCCAAAACTGACCCATTGCAACTTTTTCAAAACATTGCTGTATTTGCTACCAATTTGATTAATGGCATCAGTAATATTTTCAATGTCATCATTTTCACAATTAAAATGAAACATGATGCCGCTAAGTTGATCAGAAACGGCTTCAAGTTCCTCTTGGCTGCATACGCCTAGTCTTGAAAATTTTCTTGCTGGATCAGCTAGGTCAAAGTGGGAATAACTAATGCCCGGATTTACACGTAACCCAACTTTCAGGTTACTGACTGATTCATAGAAAGAGTGTAACTGAGAAATAGAGTTGAAAATTACCTTGTCTGCAAATTTAGCAACCTCATTAATCTCATCTTGAGAATAAGCGACACTATATGCATGAGTTTCTTTACCAAATTTTTCATGACCTAGTTTTGCTTCATAAAGCGAGCTACTGGTCGTGCCGTCCATATATTGACTCATAAGATCGAACACGCTCCATGTTGAAAAACATTTGAGCGCTAAGACAGATTTAGCTCCTGATTTTTCGCGGATAAGCTTAATGATTTCTAAGTTCTTTAGCAGTTTGGTTTCATCGATAAGGTAATACGGAGTACGCAGATCTGGCATTTTTAGTTCTCGTAGATTAGCGAAAAAAACATGCAAAAATAATGTGGTTGCATATTATTTATCAAAGTCGAAGTAGATACAAAATCAGATTTTTAAGTATTAAGGAAGAGGTTTTCGGTTTTTGATAACTTACCTAGATTGTCATCTGTTTGCTCACTTAGATGAGTGTGACTGATTGTCACCCTGATATAAAATCATTTAATAATATATCAGGGCTTTATGACTATTTGACTACACGTAAGGTAGGTCTTGTTGGTGGTTTGTTTTCAGGTGGTGTATTTTCAGGTTCTTCATCTTCTTGATCAAAAATCATTCCCTTACCATTTTCTTTAGCATAAATTGCCATGATAGCTGTAATTGGAACCACTATATTCATAGGTTTTCCACTAAATCTGGCGCTAAATTGTATTTCATTATTGCCTAGACTAAGTCCTTGGACAGCCTGGGGTCGAATGTTTAGGACTATTTTTCCATCTTCAATAAATTGCTGTGGTAAAACAGCATTTTTGTTTTCAGCATCAACTAGCAAGTGAGGCGTTAAGTCGTTGTCGATAATCCATTCATAAATTGAACGAATTAAATAAGGTTTTAGAGAAGTCATTATTTTAATGGCTCTGACATTTCTTTTTCAGCTTCGCTGAGGCTTAGTTTAAATGCTGGTCTTCTAAAAAGACGCTGCGCATAATTAGTGATGACATCACTCGGTGTTGATATATCAATGCCAATGCTAGGTAGGCGCCATAATAACGGGGCTATTACGCAATCAATGAGGGAAAACTCATCATTCATAAAATAGGGGCGTGCAGCGAATATCGGTTCAGCAGAAAGTATACTTTCTCTAAGCAGTTTTTTTGCGCGAGCCGATTTTTTTTCTCCAGAGAATAGTATTTCATCTAAAAGCTGATACCAATCTTGATCTATACGCTTGATCAACATTCTTGCATTGGCACGAGAAACTGGATCCATCTGATGTAAAGGTGGATGAGGGAAACGTTCATCTAAATATTCCATGATGATTCTTGAATCATAGAGTACTAAGTCACGTTCAATTAATGTTGGGGATGTACCATTAGGATTAAGCTCAAGTAAATCCTCCGGGGGATTGCTTGGGTCATAATATTCTATGTCTGCTGTGATACCTTTTTCGTGTAAAACAAGGCGTGAGCAATGACTCATAGCGCATGTAGGTGATGAAAAAAGTGTCATTACAGATTTACGGGTAATAATATTTGCCACGAATAACAACCTCTTGGGACATGTAGGGCGGTAAAAATAGCTATTGTAGCATAATTAAGGTTATATTTCGGTTTGGTATTGATAAGAGTTTATGATCCTTCTATTAAGAAAATATCCTTATTTTCTTAATAGAAGATAAAATCAATGTATGTCTTGCCAATATTCTTTTTTCAATAAATATGCGATGACTAAAAATAACAATAAGAAGAATATGACGTATTTTCCAAGTCGTTGTCTTTCTAACTGTACAGGTTCACCCACATAAACTAAAAAATTAACCAAATCATTTACAAAAAGATCAAACTCATTTTCTGTCAAAGTTCCTGGCTTATTAATAACTAGTTTTGTATATTCACCGTATATGGTTTTTCTTTGCTCTGCATGCTGTTCACCTTGCAGTTGCCAAAGTGGGTTAGGCATTGCGGTATCTTTGAAAATCAAATTATTAACGCCCAAGGGTTTCGTCGTATCTACATAATAGCTTTTTAAATAGCTATATAACCAATCAGCGCCGCGTGATCTAGCGACTAATGATAAATCAGGCGGTTGTGTACCAAACCATTTTTCTGCATCGTGTTTGTTCATTGCACTGTGCAGTTGATCATAAATACTCGCGCCTTCAGGAGCTATATCGCTAAGTACTTTTTGAGGATCTGCATTCACATCGATGGCTATACGTAAATAACGAATATGCTTGGCTGAGTGACAACCCAAGCAATAGGTTACAAAGTGTTTTGCTCCACGTTGAATTGAATCCTTATCAGAATTATTGATTTTTGCTGATTGTAATTCGATTTCTTCATTCGCATACGCACCGAATGATAAGGTTAATAACAGTATAATTATTAATTTTTTCATATCAATCTAAGCTCTCTATTAGTTTTTTTGCTAAGCGAGTGGCTACATTGCGAATACCATCTGGATTTGGTCGCCTGTTAAAAAATGAGCTTTTAAATGCAGGGTGGCCAATTTCAGTAGTTACAGGTTTTAGCTCTGTAATTTCTTTAATAAGTGCGGGCAGTTGCTCTTCAATAGCATGTAATTGCTCTTCAAGGCTATGAGCTTTAGTTAAACTTTTAGGAACCGGCTTGGTTTTTTCCCAACGAGTATAAATTGGCATTAATAAGAAAAAGCCAAAATAAATGGTAGTAAAAAGTCTTGCAAGAATGGTCGCTATTGGGGTAACGGGTTGTGTTCCTAAATAACCAAGTGCTAAAAAACTAACGACAAATAAAAATAAAGCTTTTTTGAAAATACCACCACGATAACGGATAGATTTAACAGGACAACGATCCAGCCAAGGTAATAGAAATAAAACCACAATAGAGCCACCCATCGCAATAACTCCAGCAAATTTGTCTGGAATAGCTCTTAATACCGAATAAAAAGGAGTGAAATACCAAACAGGTGCGATATGTTCAGGCGTTTTCATTGGATCAGCTGGGATAAAATTAGCGTGTTCAAGAAAATAACCGCCCATTTCCGGCATATAAAATATTACGGTAGCAAAGAACAATAAAAAAACTGCAACGCCTACGATGTCTTTTACGGTGTAGTAAGGATGAAATGGAATGCCATCTACAGGATGTCCCCATGGATCTTTCGATTCTTTAATTTCAATGCCATCAGGGTTATTAGAGCCCACTTCATGTAAAGCGACTATGTGCATAAAAACAAGCATGACCAATACTAAAGGCACTGCAATAACATGGAAGGCAAAGAATCTATTTAAAGTAGCGTCTGCAATAACATAATCACCGCGAATCCAAAGTGATAAATCATCGCCAATAATAGGAATTGCGCTAAATAATGAAATTATAACTTGGGCGCCCCAATAAGACATTTGACCCCAAGGTAATAGATAGCCCATAAAGGCTTCAGCCATTAAAGCGACAAAAAGCAGCATACCAAAAATCCAGATTAACTCTCTTGGATGCTTAAATGAGCCATACATGATGCCTCTGAACATATGTAGATATATGACTATAAAGAAGGCCGAAGCTCCTGTTGAGTGCATATAGCGAACTAACCAGCCCCAGGGTACATCACGCATGATGTATTCAATAGAGTCAAAAGCCAGTTTTGCATCTGGCTTATAATTCATGGTTAGTAAAATCCCGGTAATAATCTGATTGACTAGAACTAGCAACGCTAATGAGCCAAAAAAATACCAGAAATTAAAGTTTTTTGGCGCGTAATAGTGCGCCATATGTTCATTCCAGAATTTGGTAACAGGAAAACGATCTAAAACCCAATTACCACAATTGCTTAAACGTGATGGTTTCATGCTTTTTTCTCCTCTGAAGATTCGCCTACGATAATTCGTGTATCGGTTACATAGCGATAGGGCGGGATTTCCAGATTACTTGGGGCAGGAACACCACGGTAGACACGACCAGCAAGATCAAACCAAGAGCCATGACAGGGGCAGAAAAAACCACCTTTCCATTGTTCACCTAAATCGTTAGGTGCTATTTCAGGGCGAAAAGTTGGTGAGCAGCCTAAATGCGTACATAAACCAACCGCAACAAAAATTTCAGGCTTAATAGAGCGTCCTGGATTTTTGCTTGAAGGTGGTTGATTAGATTCATCAGAGAGCGGATCTCGTAGTTCATTATCTAATGACTTTAAGGTGCTCAGTACTTCAGGAGTTCTATTTAAAATCCAAACAGGCTTTCCTCTCCAAGCGATCCTAATAAGTTGTCCAGTTTCAATTTTACTGATATCTACTTCAACAGGTGCTCCAGCTGCCATAGCTTTTACGCTAGGCTGCATTTGAGCAAGAAAAGGAATAGCTAAATAGCCTGAGCCGACAGCGCCAACAACGGTCAATGCCGTGGTTAGAAACTGGCGTTTAGACTTATCGACGCCTTTATTATTCATTATAAATCTCTCCTGATTATATCGCGGCTTAGCAGCGCTTTTTTTATTAGCTGGCCAATATACCATTATACGCTACTGAATTTGAAGCGCTTATGGTGAATTGTTTGCCTAATAGTAATTTATATAACTATTTTTCTACAAGTAATTAACGAATGAGCACTTTAAATTAGGTAGCATTCAATTTAAATTAAGATAGGTTAGCTTTTGACGCTATCTGAAAATTATGTACTGAAGTAGTGTTTCTTAAAGGCAAGATTCGAGTGCTTTTATAAAAGCTTTGTTTTCTTTTGGTTTGCCAATAGTTACGCGTAAACAATCCGACAATAAGCCTCCTTGCGGGCTCATGTCTTTAATTAAAATACCTTGTTCTTTAATAGCTAAGAAAATTCGAGTAGCTTGATTTTCAGGTGTCTTAAATAAAATAAAATTAGCGGCACTAGGGTAAGCCGTTATACCTGTTAGTGCATTTAATTGATCAAACATTAGCGATCTTTCTTGGCAAATTTTTTGGGTTTGTAGGTCAAAGACTTCGTGGTTAGACAAGGCGAACTCAGCACTTAACTGAGTAAGGCTATTTATATTATAAGGCAGGCGGATTTTATTAAGTTGCTCAATAATCGCAGGTCTACCGATAACATAACCTAAGCGTAAACCAGCTAAGCCAAGCTTAGAAACAGTGCGCATAACTAATAAATTATCATAGTCTGTTAAAGTTTCTAGGAAGCTGGCGTCAGCAAAGGGTGCGTAAGCTTCATCAATGACCACTAAGCCTTCAGCTACATTGATGATTTCAAGCATTGCTGATTGACTGAATAAATTGCCAGTAGGATTGTTAGGGTAAGCTAGAAAAATAACCGACGGTTGATGTAGCTTGATTGTTTCCAGCATGACCGGTAAATCTAAATCAAAGTTATCGGCTCGCAAAGGAATACTAAGATAATTTAGACCTAAACAGTCACTCAACTGTTTGTACATAACAAAACCAGGAGTGGGTGCTAAAACACTCGCATTACTAGGCAGCGCCATTAATAATAATTGAATGATTTCGTCAGAGCCATTTCCTAGCATTACCTCAAATTGAGGGTCTATTTGATAGGCGCTTTTGATTGTTGCAGTTAGTTCTTGGGCTGCTGGATCAGGGTAGCGGTTTAATGGGCAATCTTTTAGTGTGGCTAGCCAAGCTGATTTTAATTCTTTAGGCCATTTATAAGGATTTTCCATAGCATCCAATTTAATTAAACCACTGGCATTGGCTACCTTATAGGCAGACATGGCTAATACTTCTTTACGGAAAATAGTCTCTACATCGAAAGGGCGTGATTTAAGATTCAAGATTTAATCCTGTATTCTGCAGAACGAGCATGAGCGGTTAAGCTTTCACCTCTTGCCAGTATAGAAGCGACCTTTCCTAAATTATCAGCTCCACTTTCAGAGCAATAAATAATACTAGAGCGTTTTTGGAAGTCATAAACACCTAGTGGAGATGAAAAACGTGCAGTACTCGATGTTGGTAAGACATGATTAGGTCCGGCGCAATAATCACCTAAAGCTTCAGCTGTATATCGACCCATAAAAATAGCACCGGCATGACGAATACTTTTGCTTAAAGTGATAGGGTCTTCAACAGAAAGCTCTAAATGTTCAGGTGCAATGATATTAGCAACGGCTGCAGCCTGTGTTAAATCATTCACTTTAATAAATGCTCCACGCGCTGACAACGATGCCTTAATGATCTCTGCGCGTTCCATAGTAGGAAGCAATGTATCAATGCTGAGTTGAACGGCTGCTAGAAAGTCATCGTCGTCACTAATTAAAATAGCTTGGGCATTTTCATCGTGCTCTGCTTGAGAAAATAGATCCATGGCTATCCAATCTGGATTAGTTTTGCCATCACAGATAATTAATATTTCCGATGGGCCTGCAATCATATCTATACCAACAACGCCATAGACCAACTTTTTAGCAGTAGCGACATAGATATTACCTGGGCCAACAATTTTAGCGACAGCAGGGATGGTTTCTGTGCCGTAAGCTAAGGCGGCAATGGCTTGCGCACCGCCAATAGTAAAGATTCGATCTACACCTGCTAAATAGGCAGCTGCCATAACCAATTCATTGATTTCACCTTGCGGAGCGGGTACGACCATAATCAATTCATTTACACCAGCCACTTTGGCTGGAATGGCATTCATTAATACTGAAGACGGGTAAGCGGCTTTTCCACCCGGAACATAAAGCCCAACTCTATCTAATGGTGTTACTCTTTGACCTAACAGAGTGCCATCAGCTTCAGTATATTGCCATGACGTTAGTTTTTGATGTTCAGCATAGGCGCGAATACGATCAGCAGCTGCTTGCAGCGCTTGGCCTTGTTCAACAGGAATATTTTCCCAAGCTGATTTTAGTATCTCTTTAGATAACTCTAGGTCATTAGCCGAGCTTATAGAGCGATGGTCAAATCGGTTGGTATAAGACATCAGGGCTTGGTCACCGTTTTGTCGTACATCTGCAATTATGTCCAATACGCGGTGTTGAATATCTAGATCATCTGATTCATTCCACGCTAACAAAGCTTTTAATTGCTGATCAAAGTCAGTGGCGTTGGCATCTAGTTTTTGTAGGCTTAGCTCAGGCATATTATTAAAGGATAAACAAATTTGTGTAGTGTAATTATGAGTGCTATTTATTGTAAAGAGTTGGAATCCAACAATAAATACAAAGATTTTAATTACGTTGTGCCAAAGTCCGCTCAAATTGCCCTAATAAGTCAACAATTGCAGCATTTTTCATTTTCATGGCGGCTTTATTAACGACTAAGCGCGAACTAATGTTCATGATTAAATCGCGAGGCTCCATATCGTTGGCTTTTAGAGTGTTGCCAGTATCGACTAAGTCAACTATACAATCGGCTAGACCGACTAAAGGTGCCAGTTCCATAGAACCATACAGCTTAATAATTTCAGCTTGAATACCTAAATTAGCGAAGTATCGCTCAGTAATTTTGACAAACTTGGTAGCAACGCGAACGCGTCCACTTATTGGTGGCGCATTTTTACGAGTTGCCGTCATAAGACGGCAACAAGCAATACCTAGGTCTAAGGGTTCATAGAGGCTTTCTGCACCATGTTCAATTAACACATCTTTTCCTGCGATACCTAAATCGGCGGCACCATATTCTACAAAAGTAGGTACGTCGGTTGCACGTATGATAACTAACTGCACATCTTCGCGCGTGGTTTGTAAAATAAGCTTACGACAAGTATTGGGATCGTCAGTTGGAACGATGCCTGCCTCAGCCAAAAGGGGCAGTGCTTCTTCATAAATTCGGCCTTTTGATACGGCTATAGTTAACATAGATTGGCCTTAATTTGGTACGCGGCGAATAGTTGCGCCTAATTGCGATAACTTTTCTTCGATGTGATCATAACCGCGATCAATATGATAAATGCGATCAACTAGCGTATCACCTTCTGCTGCCAATGCTGCAACAACAAGACTTGCCGAAGCTCTTAAATCTGTAGCCATTACCGGAGCGCCGGTTAATTTTTTAGCGCCAGTACAAATAGCGGTATTTGATTCAAGTTTAATATCTGCACCCATGCGTTGTAATTCTTGGACATGCATAAAACGATTTTCAAAAATCGTTTCAGTGACGATACCAACACCCTCAGCAATACAGTTAAGGGCGATGAACTGAGCTTGCATGTCGGTTGGAAATGCAGGGTAAGGAGCAGTGCGTAAAGATACGGCTTTTGGTTTTTTGCCGTGCATATCCAGAGCAATCCAATCTTCACCGCTAGTAATTTCAGCACCCGCTTCAACAAGTTTTTCTAAAACGGCATCCAAAATATCAGGGCGAGTATTTTTAAGCTTAACTTTTCCACCAGTAATCGCCGCAGCAATTAAATAAGTACCTGTTTCGATACGATCTGGCAATATGTCATAGTGCAGGTCATCAACACCCAAGCTTTCTACGCCTTCAATGACTAAAACATCAGTGCCTATGCCAGTGATCTTAGCGCCCATCGCATTTAGGAATAAAGCTAAGTCAGTCACTTCAGGTTCTTTAGCAGCATTTTCTATAATGGTAGTGCCTTCTGCTAAGGTGGCTGCCATTAATAAGTTTTCAGTGCCGGTTACTGTGATTTGTTCAAGCACTAAGCGACAGCCTTTTAAGCGAGTTGCTTTTGCGTGAATAAATCCGCCTTCAAGGTTAATATCAGCACCCATCTTAATTAAGCCATTGAGATGTATGTCAACAGGTCGAGTTCCAATAGCGCAACCACCTGGTAAAGATACATGAGCTTCACCAAAGCGAGCTAATAAAGGTCCCAGTACTAAAATAGAGGCACGCATGGTTCTTACTAATTCGTAAGGTGCAACATAACTATTGATAGTGCTGCTATCGACTTCAATATTCATTTTCTCATCGACCACTAAATGAACGCCCATGCGTCCCAAGAGCTCCATAGTCGTGGTAATGTCGTGAAGATGAGGAATGTTACCAACGCTGACCGGCTTATTTGAAAGCAAGGTGGCTGCTAATATGGGTAAGGCCGCGTTTTTAGCGCCTGAAATGCGTATTTCACCGGAAAGGCAGGAGCCGCCAGTTATGATTAGTTTATCCATGAGATGTTTTTAGATTGTCTATTAAATAGAAAGGGGAACAATGTTTTCCCCTTTTTCAGTTTGCGTAGCAAAATGGCCGGTTTTGTCAAAGCCGCTAAGTTTAGCAAGATTAAGCAATTGATCCGGAATGTTTTTGAATACGATATGGGTTCTATGTTGTCTAGTATATCTTATCCATTCAATCATAAGTGCCAAACCAGCACTGTCCGTGCTTATAACTCGAGCTAAATCAATAGTGATATGCTTAGCAGTCGTTAAAAAGGCAACGGATTTGATGGTTTTCTGATCGATGGTAGAGAATGTTAATTCTCCTTCAATCATGAACTCTCCAGCGCCTTTACTAATAATATTCAGGGCTGTCACTTTTTCTCTTCCGCAGCAGATTTGAATAGAAATTGTCCTAAGGCTTTTTCCAGAATGATTGCAGATTGAGTGATTTCAATCTTGCCGTTATTTTTAAGCGGTGTATCTGAGCCACCGGCATCCAAATTAACATATTGTTCACCTAATAAACCGGCTGTAAAGATACTGGCTGTTGTGTCGTCGGGTATCGTGTTGTATTTAGAGTTAATGCTCATTTTTACCACAGATTCATAGGTTTTTGGATCAAAGCTAATTGCAGTTACGCGGCCGATTTTAACGCCTGCCGCAGAAACCGGTGATTTAACTTTTAAGCCACCAGAGTTTTCAAAGCGCGCGGTAATCGTATAACTATCTTCGTTTACAAAAGAGCTTAAGTTACTGACTTGCATGGCAAGAAAAAACAAGCCGAGGATACCTGAGGCGACAAAAAGGCCAACTAAAGTGTCTTGAGTGCTAGTGTGCTGCATTAATGTTCTCCAAACATAAGTGCGGTCAAGATAAAATCTAGACCTAATATACTAAAAGCCGAATTTACCACGGTACGGGTAGTCGCACGACTAACACCTTCCGAGGTCGGTATAGCGTCATAACCTTCAAATAACGCTATCCAAGAACTAACAAAGCCAAATACTAAGCTTTTTATGACACCATTAATAATGTCATCTCTAAAATCGATGCCCGCTTGCATTTGTGACCAAAAGGCGCCTTCATCAACACCTAACAAGCCACAGCCGACCATTTGACCGCCGATGATACCTACGGCACTAAATAAGGCTGCCAACAAGGGCATGGAAATTAATCCGGCTAAAAAGCGTGGGGTAATGATGCGTCTAATAGGGTCAACGGCCATCATTTCCATGCCCGAAAGTTGTTCGGTGGCTTTCATTAAGCCAATTTCTGCTGTTAATGCCGAACCCGCTCGACCCGCGAAAAGTAGGCCTGAAACGACGGGTCCTAATTCTCTGACTAATGAAGCAGCGACCATGACACCTAAAGTTTCTTCAGCGCCAAAATCAGAAAGCGTGTAATAACCTTGCAGACTTAAAACCATGCCGACAAAGAGTCCAGAAATGGTAATAATCAAAAAAGATAATACACCTACAGAATAAAGCTGTTTTAGTAACAAACGGGGTCGAGTTATTAAACTTAATAGGCCCGCTAAAATTTGCACTAAAAAGTAACTGGCTCGTCCTAATTTGGTAAAGCTAATGCGTGTACTCTGACCTAAATATTCTAAGAATGATGTCATGTTGTTAGTTTATTTAACTTAAATGTCGAATTTATCAGGTTATCAATGCGTCATTAATAACGTTTTCCTGATGATAATAGATCATCAATATAGTCTTTGGCTGGGTAATGAAAATGAACAGGTCCATCTGCTGCGCCAGTCATAAATTGTTGTACCCATTCAGACTCTGATTGCTGAATTTCTTTAGGTGTTCCTTGTCCGACAATTTTTCCACCTGATAATACATAGATATAGTCAGCAATGGCAGAGGTGTCATGCACATCATGCGATACGATAATGCTAGTCAGGCCTAAAGTGGTATTGAGCGACTTAATTAAATGCACTAAGACACCCATAGAAATAGGGTCTTGGCCAGTAAAAGGCTCATCATACAAAATCATCATCGGATCCAGTGCAATAGCTCTAGCAAGGGCGATACGTCTAGCCATACCGCCTGATAATTCATTGGGCATGAGGTTACGAGCACCTCTTAAACCGACAGCCTGTAGTTTCATGAGTACCAAGCTTCGTATCATGGACTCCGGTAGATGAGTATGTTCACGCAACGGAAAGGCTACGTTATCATAAACATTCATATCAGTTAATAGCGCACCACTTTGAAAAAGCATACCTAAACGTTTACGAAGATCGTAAAGTTCAGCACGTTTTAATTGATGAACATTTTTGCCATCAACCGTAATGGTGCCTTGGTCTGGAAAAAGTTGACCGCCTATGAGTTTAAGTAAGGTCGTTTTACCGGTTCCGCTAGGCCCCATAATTGCAGTAATTTTACCGCGTTCGAAATCGAGGGAAATATTGTCAAATATTTTAGTAGTGCCGCGAGAAAATGACAAATTACGAACGGACACTAAGCTATTTTGAGTGGTGACACGGTTATCCATACTTGCTTAGGCTATTATTGGGCTAAAAATGACTGGTATTTTCTACGAGGATGGTCTGTTTAGTCAATCAATAGTCGATATTCGTTAGTTATTAGGTGTTGTAATTCGACTTTAATTAATTAAAGTCGAATCCAATTTGCGTAAGAATCAATAAATCATATAGCTGGATTTCTGCAATGCTAGTGATACACATGCCGGAAACGCTCAATCGCTTATGAGACTGTGAAAGTATTCTTTTTATTCCCCTCTTTAGCAAAGAGGGGTTAGGGGAGATTTGATCTATTAAAAAATTATTATTAAATATCAATAATCTATGACTTAATAAAATCCCCCTCGATCCCCCTTTTACAAAGGGG
>CAIZMK010000233.1 GCA_903934035.1 uncultured Methylococcaceae bacterium | reverse complement strand
GTTATCACTTACCCCAACCGGCTACGTGCTACGTGCTGATTAAACTTTGTACGGTGAGCTTTCTAAATATAAGTTTTCTGGCGTCATATCAATGTCTTCAGTCCATACGACCGTATTATGTTTTATACAAGCTCGCATAAATAAATTGATGGCTTTTAAAGCTTCAAATGTTGGGTAAATCAGATAAGGTGTCATGTTAAATAAGCGTTTTTCACCATTATTGAAGGTTATACATAATGTGTAGTCTTCATTAGCGACTACAGATAAAGGTCTAGGTAACATTATTTCAGTATTCATTTTTTACTCACTTCAAAGGCTCTATTTTATAGGGTGTAGATCCAGATATAGCAAGTTTCCAGTCTGCCATAAGTTCATCAGCATGAAATACCATCCAAGCTTGCAACAACTTATACTGCTTATTAGGTAGCATGCCTTATAAAAGCTCACCATCAGGAATTTGGAAAACAGCCTCACTCGGATGCTCCATCGTGAGGCTTTTTTGTTCGATTGTTTTCAAGCTTACGGGTGTGAGGCTGTGTCGCGAAACCACCCAACTACTTACGGACTTTTACCTATTCGCTGCCTGATTAATTACTTCAGAAGCCCATTGATTAAGGCTTTTGCCTGAAGCAGTAGCAGCAACAGAAGCTGCCGCATGATCGTCGGGTGATATACGTAATACAAACTTACCAGAATAAGCTTTAATGGGATCTACACCATCTTCCTTGCAGGCATCCATAAAAACTTTAAGAGACAGCTCTCCTTCTCTCCTTAAGCCCTCAGCATCACTTGCATAAAAGTCAGCCCCCCCGTTTAATCCAATAAATTCGCCGCGAAACAAATCAATATCTGAATCATAACTAATTACAGCCTTAATGCCGTTAATAGTCATTTGATTAATCATAGGTTTACTCCATTGTCATTTAGCCATTCACGCAGACTAGCGACTGCGCCTTTATCTGTCATAGGTGATGGATGCGGACGATGAAAGACGCGTCTTTCATCAAATAACCTCACCAATACCCTAGAACCCTCGCGTTCTTCTATTCTAGCCCCCAAAGCCACAAGTAACGCTTCAATATCAGACCAGCTAATATTGGCCGATATAGGACGAGAATAAATTGATTCGAGAGTTTTTAGATGTTTTCTTTTCATGGCTAAATAGTATCAAATTTTAGTATCACGCACAAATAAGCATTAACTAAACCACCGAGCAGGACGGGCTTGCAAACCAGTTCTTAAAGTTGGGCATTTTCTTAAAACTTAAAATTATTTTGGATTTAGCCACGCACTCGATTCCTCTACGTTACATCGAGGCTACTTGCTTTACGAACACCCTCTGAATCTGTTTCATTATCGAGGGTTTGTAAAAAACGCTGATATTCAGCATGGATCATATATCATCCTTATTTACCACGGTCACTTGGCCGTTCATTAGCATGGGCAGCAGCCAGTCGCGGAGACTCACAAGCTCAGAGTTCTGCTTTAAATTTTTTTGCTTTTCACTATTTAGTGGTGAAACAAACTCATAATAATTGTTAACTAAATTTACTGGAGGTGTACAAATAAAATGCTTATTAACAAACGCATCAAATAGAAGATTTTTTATACCACTTGTTTTTCCTTCCCAGCCAAACAATATGCCTGCGCTGTAAATAGAATCCCATAAATATGCAAAATTGAAAAAATAGCGCTCATCTTTCAAAGAGATTACCTTGCAAAAATTAGAATAAATAAGCGGATTAGAAAATCTATTTAGCGATTCATTGGTTATGTATGCCATTCTTCCAGTTGATTGTGTTGGACTACCACCTGATATTTCAATAATGAAATCAAATGGGCTTAGTAATTGTGATTTGTTTTTTTCCAAAATATATCTTGTTGGCGCTTGAAGCAAACCTTGACCAATAAGCCCATTAATATCTGCCCCACGTATACAGTTAACCTTTAATGTGTAATTGCCCTCAAGCTGATCCTTACCCCAATCACCGGTTTTATCATTCACTATCCATTCGCTCAATGGTACAACCAACCACCCCTCCGGTATTTCTCTTTTTAGAGTTGCGTTATAAACCATCTTGCCACCTGATGTTTTATAGGGCTTGCCGTTGGCATCAGGGAAATCAAACTGCACAAACCAATAGTCGTACAAAGTTTTTGCCATTGCTTCTAATTCTGTATTGATGCGGTTGTTGACTTCGATTTTTTTATCAAGATTTGCTAATACTTCCGCTAATTTATCTTGGTATTCTTTCGAGGGAACTTTAAAATTTAAGCTGGTTAAATAATCAATATTAATATTGTCTTGAATACTCCCTGATGCCGAATTTTGAATTGTTTTACGTATAAATGTAAAAACGTAGTGCATAAACAATTCTGATGTTTCATCAGGATAGGCATTGAATCCAACAACACTATCAGGAAAACACATTGGGTAAGCCAATATTGATGTTTCAGCAATATTGGCGGCAATTGTTATACACAAAGTGTTTTGAGGCCATAATTGACTTTGTTTTAAGCCAAACTCACTATAATTCGCTGAGTGTTTATTTATATATAAATTAGCCTCTTTAATTTCACCAGTTTGAACTAAAGGATGCTCTCCATTGGTGAATAGCTTTGGATCATTTCTTGGCCTATGTTTTGATTTACCTCGTTTAAATGTACCAAGATCAGAAAGTTTTTTATCATTCCAATGAGAATTAAATTTTGATGCATTAATTGCCATACTTTAAACTCACCAACTGCTTCTTAATCTCAACTTCCAAATCCCTAGACTGCCCAAACAAGCTTTCCAAATGTTTAGTAAAACCCTGCATTTTGGCTTCAAACTCTTTAGGCGTAATATCGATGTATTCAATCTTTACATCAAAATACTGCCCCGCACTCAGCGAGTAATTCTTGGCGGCGATATCGTCGTAACTGACTGCCACAGAAAAACCTTCTTCGACACGCTTAGTATTAAAGACCTCAATAATACGTTGCTCTTCATCAGCAGAGAGCACGGTTTTCTGGTTATTATCGTCTTTAACTTTTTGCCCCAGATTAGACGCATCAATTAACACCACGGTGTCTTTATTACTGGCATCCATAAACAGAATGGACACGTTAGTACCGGTGGTCGCAAAAATATTACTGGGCATAGACACCACACCCGCTAACATCTTGTCAT
>CAIZMK010000232.1 GCA_903934035.1 uncultured Methylococcaceae bacterium | reverse complement strand
ATAGATTCAGCGGCCCACCAATCGGCGATTGAAGCATTACCCAGAGCTCCGATTGCTGGGATTCCGCTATCGTTACATCCCAGCCTACGTGTAATGTAGTAATCTGTAGGCCGGAATAAGGCTTTTTGAGCGTCAGCAAAAAAAGCGTTTCCGGCACGCGTATCGATCGAACTGCCGGAAACGCTTTACTCGCTACGCTCTTAAAGCCTTATTCCGGCCTACAACTACAACTACAACTTCATAGATTCAGCGGTGCATGGGAGTGATGTTACATCTTCATCGGTACACCAATCAGCGATTGAAGCATTACCCAGAGTGCTACGCCAGCAACAACCCATAGGAATATTTTTAGATTTTTTGATAATATTCCATTATCTTTGTTTTCTGGATCCGACATGTAATAAACCCCTAATAGTTGAATTAAATACATCACTCATGATTAGAAGTGATGCACTGAGTTTAGCGGAAAAGACTGAGAAAACAAGTTTGCTTTTGTAGGTCGGGTTAGCGCTAGCGTAACCCGACATTTCGTGTGTTATTTTGTCGGGTTACGCTAGCGCTAACCCGACCTACTATTGCGGGCTAAATAAATACATCAAGCCCAACAGACTAACAACCACCAATCCGCCTCCAATCCAGCGTTTAAACAGTAAATCATTACGCATAATGGCGTTATGGGCTTTTAAGCCTAAGACATGTCCAATGGCGGCAATAGGTAATAGCATCAATGCGATTTTAAAATGCAAATCAACTGATAATACGATGAAGGTGGTCATTTTGATGCTGACTAGGATGAACCACAGCACAAACAGGGTGTCACGCAATTGGTAGCGGCTGACATGCCTCATATAAACAGCCACCATTAAGGGTGCGCCGCTTAAAGAAATTCCTGCAATATAGCCACCTAAAATCAATAAGACTCTATCCGCCCAAGCATGACGACTTTGTATGCCTCGATTGAATAACCAGGTGAGGCCATAAAATAAGGTCACTGAATAAATAAAACTATTCAACCATAAGGTCGGTAAATTTAATAAACCAAACACACCGATGATGGCAGGAGGGAAAATATAAATAGAGGAACGACGTAAATAGTGCCAGTCTACATTATGCAGGCGGTTGGCGAGTGTTAGACCTGAAAAGAATAATAAATGCACGCTGATGACTGGCAACCAGAGCAGTGGGTTATTCTGCACGAATAACATCAGGGGTAATCCCAAGGCAGCACCACCAAAACCCAATCCTGTGCGTACAAAGCCTGTCCAGATGAAAATAAGGGCGATGCAGAGTAGTTGGTAGGGGGAAAAGTCCAATAGCATGATTTGATGAGCCTGTTTGGTGAGTGGTTAGGGGTAGGATTTTATTTTATTATAAAAACCCTCCACAGTCTCTGTCGCTACATCCCAGCCTACGTATAATGTAGGCTGGGATGAGGTACGAATCCCAGCATTTGCTTGCCTACAATTAAGCTTATGTAGGCTGTGTGGTCGCGTTTCCTGCTCGCAATCGGTATGGCTGCCGGAAACGCTTTATTCGCTACGCTCTTAAAGCCTTATTCCGGCCTACAACTATCACTTAGCGTTACCAGATTCCTGTGTTTCTAAGGTTATTTCTCGTATCGAGATCACTAAACCTTGTATCTGAACTAGCTATGCCAACTTAGCGATTGCTAATTCCTGTATCAGACATGTTAAGTCCGGTACTTTGAGCCTCCATTCCCGTATGCAATGCTTAAATATACGGGAATTAGCTTGTTGTTGACTGACATGAGGGTTCCATTGGTGATTAAAAATACTCCCGATACCGACCTGACGATACCAGTAGTAAGTTTTCGTCTTAAATACGCTATGAGCAATGATGTGCTTCACTATCGTTCAGTAGCATCCTATACGAATTGTCGTAGGAACAGGTCGATATAAGCTAAAAGTATGATAAGTACTGTATTAAAGTTAATTCTGAGTTCGAACTGGTGTTTATAAGAAATTTGTTATAGTTAAAGCAGGCAAAAAACCTACAAATCCTTACAGTTTAATCTGGTTTTATAAGCCTTAATGTGTTAAAAGTTTGATTTCCATACCTAATCTACTGTTTCCATGCCCAATAAAGTAAAGACTAATGCCCTTGCTAGCTCGACTAAACAATTCCCTATCGTTGGTATAGGTGCTTCAGCGGGTGGTTTGGCTGCTTTCGAGACCTTCTTTTTAAATCTGCCTGAAAATACGCCATTAGCGATGGCTTTTGTTTTAGTGCAGCATTTATCGCCGACTCATAAAAGCTTACTGCCAGAAATTCTGCAACGTCATACCCAGATGAAGGTTTATGAGGTTGAAGACGGCATGATTGTTGAACCTCGTTGTGTTTATGTTATTCCACCCAATTATGATATGGCCTTACAGCAGGGCAGATTAAAATTGCTGCAGCGAGTAAAAGAAGCTGAACATCATTTGCCTATTGATTTTCTGTTTGAGTCCTTAGCGACCGATCTGCACGAACATGCCATTGCTATTGTGTTATCTGGTGCAGGCTCAGATGGTTGCCAAGGTCTGCGTGCTATTAAGAGTGGTTGTGGCATGGTGATGGCGCAGTCACCCGAGGGCTTAGATTTCGATAGTATGCCGCGCATGGCTATAGAAACGGGTTTGGTTGATTATGTGCTGCCTGTGGAACAGTTGCCCTCTAAACTGATTGATTATGTAAATCATGCTTATGGTAAGCTATCTCCCTTGGCTGACAGCTATCAAAATCAGTATCAAGAAGTCGTCATGCAAAAGATCTTTTTGTTATTACAAAATCAGACCGGACATGATTTTTCTCAATATAAATTGAGTACCATAAAGCGTCGTATAGAGCGACGTTTGTCGGTGCATCAGATTGCTGAACTCAATGACTATGTAAAGTTTCTACAGAAAACACCTAATGAAATAGATGCCTTATTTATGGATATTTTAATTGGTGTGACTCATTTCTTTCGCGATCCTGAAACTTTTGACAGTTTGACCGAGCACATTAAAACTAAACTGCTGTTCCATAATAGTTCAGAAAGAGTTGTTAGGGTTTGGATACCCGGTTGCTCTACCGGAGAGGAGCCCTATAGCATCGCCATCTTATTAGTTGAGGCTATGGAGCAGCTAGGAGTGAATTGCGCAGTACAAATTTTTGCCACGGATATTAATCCTCAAGCTATAGCGACTGCTAGAGTCGGCTGTTATCCAGCCAGTATTATGGGAGATGTCAGTCCAGAGCGCTTGGCTAAGTTTTTTAGCTTAGAAGCTGATGGTGTTACTTATCGTATCGATAGAAATATTCGCGATAAGGTAGTCTTTTCTGAACATGATTTGCTTAAAGATCCTCCTTTTTCAAAGTTAGATCTGATTAGTTGCCGCAATCTACTGATCTATATGGATGCGAGTCTGCAAAAGAGAATTATCCCTTTATTTCATTATTCTCTGAAAACAGATGGCTTATTGTTTTTAGGAATCTCCGAGGGTATCGGTGAGCATGATAATCTTTTTAATACTTTAGATCGAAAGAATAAGTTGTATCAACGTAAAGACAGTCTTTATAGCCGTTATCAGACTGCTACCAGTAATTATTTTCCGTCAACGACGGCTATTAGTGCTTCACTTAGACCGGTTGTAGCTGCTGCAGCACCGATAAAACTTCCTTTACGTGCTCTGACCGAGCAAGTACTGATTCAACATGCTAATTGCTGTGCAGCCTTAGTGAATGGCTTAGGAGATATTTATTATTTGCATGGACGTACAGGGCTTTATTTAGAGCCTGCCGTAGGTGAAGTCGGTGTTAATAATATCTTAAAAATGTCCCGATTGGGTTTAGGCAACCGCTTGGGTGTCGCCTTGCATAAAGTAGTGCTGAGTGGGCAAAAGTTCAGAGATGATGGCTTGCTGGTTAAAACCAATGGTCATACTAGTTTAGTGAATCTGAGTGTTTATCCGGTCTTTTCAAAATTAGCTTATCTTGCAGAATCGCCTTTATATGTGGTGGTATTGGAACTGGCACAGGATAGTCATAATCAAGTTACACCCAGTTCGGTGGCTGAGTTGTCATTGCCCTCTGAGACGTCAACTGAAGAACATCAGCAAACAATTGCCGATCTAAGGCATGAGGTTTTCCTTAAGGATGAATATTTATGTATTGTTCGGGAAGAGTTAGAAACATCGAATGAAGAGCTTAAATCGACTAATGAAGAAATGCAATCGGTGAACGAGGAGCTGCAATCGACCAACGAAGAGCTAGAAACTTCCAAAGAAGAATTACAGTCGGTTAATGAAGAACTCAATACTGTTAATGTCGAATTACAAGCAAAAGTTGAAATAGCCTCGCAGGTGATTAGCGATATGAATAATTTGCTAGATGGCTCAGGCATTGCCACTTTATTTGTGGATACTCAGTTACGTATTTTGCGCTTTACACCGCTGATTACCCAGATTATCAATTTAATTCAGCTAGATATTCATCGGCCTCTTAATCATATCGCCATTAATTTTATCGGTTATCAAGACTTAATGGTTGATATCAACAGCATATTAAACGATTTGATCCCTATCAAAAAGCGCGTGCAAGCCATGGATGAAAAATGGTATAGCCTGTGTTTAAGGCCATATCGCACCATCAATAATATGATTAGCGGCGTGGTATTAACCTTTGTAGATATTAGCGATACCGTACGCATAGAAGAGGATTTAGAAAAAGCTAATCATTTGCTACGCCTTGCGGTGGTAGTACGCGATGCCCATGATGCTATCACCGTACAGGATTTAGAGGGCCATATCATAGCGTGGAATCCGGGTGCAGAACGCATTTATGGCTGGAGCGAAGAACAAGCCTTACAACTTAATGTCGCGGCACGTATTCCAGCGGCTTTAGTGCCGAAAGAGTTAGAAAAAGTGCAAGCCCTGAGCCATGCCAAAGTATTCGAACCTTATCCTACTCAGCGCTTACACAAAAATGGCCAGCTCCTGAGCGTATGGATCACCGCCACCGCCTTAATTAATGAAGTAGGGCAGGTTTATGCCGTCGCCACCACTGAAAGACTTAGTGAAGAGTAGATGCTTATGAAACATCAACAGGATGCGCTTAATACAGCTAATGCTAATTTACGTTTAGAAGCAGAACATTTGCTTAATAATGATCTTGATACTGTAGAGCAACTTAAACACTCGACTACTCCCCGCTTGGCAAAGCAATTGTAGGCCGGAATAAGGCTTTACGAGCGTAAGCGAGCAAAGCGTTTCCGGCATCGGCAGCTGGGATGTAACGATAGAGACTGTGAAAGTATTATGAATTTAGCTTCCCCCTTTGTAAAAGGGGGATCGAGGGGGATTTTTGTGCCATAAGTTATTGATATTTTATTATT
>CAIZMK010000231.1 GCA_903934035.1 uncultured Methylococcaceae bacterium | reverse complement strand
CTGTGAAAGTATTCTTTTTATTCCCCTCTTTAGCAAAGAGGGGTTAGGGGAGATTTGATCTATTAAAAAATTATTATTAAATATCAATAATCTATGACTTAATAAAATCCCCCTCGATCCCCCTTTTACAAAGGGGGAAGCTAAATTCATAATACTTTCACAGTCTCGTTTCTATATATACAGCTGTCGTTCCCTCGCCAAGCTTAGATGTAATTCATGTACAAATTGTTTTTACTACAGTTGGCTAGCTTAGTTATGAAGAACTTTCCGCTTGTAGTAAGCGTAAATTTTCTTCAACACCTGCTGCCGCAGTCAACTCAGCTACATTGCTCTTAGTAAAGAAACCATCAAAATCGCCAAATCTTTGCACATATTCTACGATAAGTGAAGAATGCTCTGAAGCACTGGAGAAAATTTGTTTCAATCCTTCATCTTTAGAACCTATAACATCCAGAAGGAAATCTTTTCCATTTGAACGAATAGCATCGACTACGTAATCAATATTCGCTCGCCCAGCAGTTTCACCATCAGCGACGATAAGGGCTATGTGATGAAGTCTAGGACCATAATTACGCACAAAGTTTTCAGTCGGGGAGGGCAGTCCGACTAGATGATTGACAAAATATGGATTGTTTGCAGCTGTAAATACCTTGGCAGGGCAGAGCTTTTCATCTGAATAATGTATGCTTTTAGTCACATTAGTAGAAGAATTTTGTTTTGCAATATCATAAGATCCCCAGTAGTAATAACTTGAAACGGTGAGGTATTCAAGAATTGCTACTTCACGATTCTGGCTATAAACACGGGTAGCCAAATGATCAACGGGGAGAATTAAATGATCTAATCCTAGTGACTTTTGTATATCCTTAGATCTTAAATAAGCTTGGTTTACATCATAAAGGATGACGCTATTTCCTAGTGCATAAACGCGCAGATTTTCATCAGGCCTTTCCCAGTAACCGACGATATTATGTGTATAAGGTGACGGTTTAATGATCGCCATTTTTCCTGGTAATTCGAGCTTATTGATTTGGTCTTGATTAAAAAACCTAACTTCACGTGACTTTTGTATTTCGACGACTTCTTGTAAGTTGCTAACACGGAATATTTCACCCATGTAGCGAGAATTGGGTTTATGTGCACCAATTGGGTAGACTTCGTTAAGACTACGAAAAATTCCGTGAGTGTTCGAGTTTCTAACTTCTCTTACTAAAATATCAGGTGAGTTCATGTCGATACGCAGAACGTGTGTCCAGTACGATTCTGATTCTAAAGTAACCAAATAATGATAAGGTGTCATTAAAGCGAGTTCACTGACATAACTCACAGAACAGCCGGTTTCAACATTAATAATTAAAGCATCAATTTGTTGAATCATATCGGTAAGACCAATGCGATCACGATCTTCTAAGAGCTTGATAAGAAATTCATTGAACCAAGCTGAGTTGGCTTTGTCGCCTTGGATTATATGTTGTAAAGAATTCATAGTGTTTTATGGTGTGGATTAGTGACTTTATTTAATTTATGCAGATATTATGCCAACAAAGCATTGATTGCCTTTAAGATGTGGAAGTAGTTTTAGAGGCTGTGAAAGAATTCTTATTATTTCCCCTCTTTAGCAAAGAGGGGTTAGGGGAGATTGGGTCTATTAAAAATAATCATAAAATATCAGGTGAG
>CAIZMK010000230.1 GCA_903934035.1 uncultured Methylococcaceae bacterium | reverse complement strand
GCTATTTAGGATTTCTTCTGAATCACTTTCTCGTGCATCAATCAGTAGCACTATTTTATCGGCTTTTAAGATTTCTTGGTGTGCACGGCGCATACCTTCTTTTTCTATTAAATTATCGCTATCTCGAAGACCTGCGGTATCTATGATATGTAAAGGCATTCCATCTAACTGTATATGCTCTCTAAGTACATCTCTAGTCGTTCCTGCTATGTCTGTTACGATGGCCGCCTCATGTCCAGCTAGCGCATTTAAAAGACTGGATTTACCTGCATTGGGCTTGCCCACCAAAACGACTGTCATGCCATCGCGTAATAAACGACCTTGCTGTGCCGTTTTTAATATCTTTTCGAGACTATGCAATAATCGAGTAATGCGGTTTTCTACAACACCATCTGTTAAGAAATCAATTTCTTCATCGACAAAATCGATAGCGGCTTCAATATAAATACGAAGCTCTGTAAGCTCTGTCACCAATTCATTAATTTGCTCGGAAAACACTCCTTGCATAGATTTTTGTGCAGATCGTACCGATTGCTCAGTACTACTTTCAATTAAATCAGCAACGGCTTCAGCTTGGGCTAGATCGAGTTTGTTATTTAAGAAAGCGCGTTCGGTAAATTCTCCTGGATTAGCTAATCGAGCGCCTAAAGAAAGCACTCGTCTTAACAACATATCTAAGACAACTGAACCACCATGGCCTTGAAGTTCTAATATATCTTCGCCTGTATAAGAGGCAGGGGCAGGAAAGTAAAGACTGATGCCCGAATCAATGAGGTCGCCTTGTTCATCTATAAATGATGAAAACAGGGCGTGACGAGGGATAAGGGGTTTATTAAGTAGATGTTTTGCAATTTCAGTGACTAAAATGCCTGAAATTCGAATGATACCCACACCGCCATTCCCTGGCGGTGTTGCAATTGCTGCAATAGTATCTTGCGTTATAAGCACTTATGCTTCTTTTTCTATTTGCTTGGTAATATACGTTTGCTGAATAATAGATAAAGTGTTGTTGCAAACCCAGTATAAAACCAAACCTGCTGGGAAAAACAAGAAGAAAATAGTAAAGACGATAGGAAACATCTTCATTACTTTAGCTTGCAGCGGATCAATTGGTGCAGGGTTTAAACTTTGCTGAATTTTCATGCTAATACCCATGATAACGGGCAATATATAGAAAGGATCTTGTATCGATAAATCCTGAATCCAAAGCATAAAAGGCGCTTGACGAAACTCAACCGTTTCACTCAACACCCAATACAAAGCCATAAATACCGGTATTTGTATGAGTATAGGTAAACAACCCCCTAAAGGATTTACTTTTTCCTTTTTATACAAGCCCATCATTTCTGTATTGAAACGAGGCCTGTCATCTGCAAATCGCTCTTGTAGCTCTTTAAGGCGAGGTTGAATTTTACGCATTTTAGCCATTGATTTGAAACTGGCTTGCGATAACGGAAAGAACAACAATTTGATACAAAATGTTACACCCATAATAGCCAAGCCCCAATTACCAATAGCATCATGAATCAAATTCAATAAGGAATAGATAGGCTTACCAATAAAAGTTAAGACACTATAGTCAACCGTCAGCTCAAGGCCTGGTGCTATGGCTTCCATCATTGGTTGAACTTTAGGTCCAGCAAATAAACTTGAAACAAATTCTGCTTCAGTATTATTCTCAACCGTCACTGAAGGTGAATAGGTACCAATCACATAACGACCATCTTTAAGCTCTTTGGTGTAAAAATGATTTTCTTGATCAGCAGGTGGTATCCAAGCAGAAGCAAAATAATGCTGAATCATAGCCGTCCAGCCACCTTTAGTAGCCACATCTAAAGTTTCATCTGCCATGTCTTCAAAGCTTATTTTTTGATATTTATTCTTTTCAGTATAAATAACACCGCCGTTATAAGCTCTCATGCCACCAGTCAACATATTACCTTTGTCTGAAGAATCAGGCGCTCTTAATAACTGGCTATATTGCCTACCTGACCAAGCTTTACCAGAATTATTACTGACTTTTTGATCCAGTATTATTTCGTAGCTACCACGCTTTAAAGTAAATAATTTACTAATAACAAGGCCATTTTGATCTGTCCAAGTTAGTGGAATGGTTAAACTATCTTGTCCAGGCTGCAAGCTATAATGGTCTTGCTCAGCAGAGAAAACCGTATAATGATTCGGCGCAGCCGCTAAGCCACTCCCTGCAATCAATCCGCTTTGTGCAACAAATAGCTTGTCTTGATTATTGTCAAACAAACGAACTGGCGTAGTATTTATTTCCGCAGGATTTAAACCTACCATTACTCGTAATTTATCGACAATGGCATTTGTTTTGTCTATTGGGTAACTTAATAAATCTAAGTTAGTAACCGTGCCACCTTGTAAATCAATTTCAAGGGCAATAACATCTGTTTTGACGGTTATAGTTTTAGCAATCGGAGTTGAAGCATCAGGAATAGCGACAGCGTTATGTCCAGTACCTTCCTTTTGCAAGCTTGCATCTGTCGACGCCAGTGGCAAGTCTTCTTTAGCGGGCACAGCTGGATTTACAATTGTAGCTACTTCAGGTTTTGGACCGTAGTCTAACTCCCAAGCCTGCCACAGCATAAATACCAGCATTGCAAAAGTAACGATCAGTATAAATCTTATATTATCCATTCTTTTTACCAAATTTTTCTGGAACGTTATCAATGCCGCCTTGATGAAAAGGATGGCACTTTAATAATCTTTTTAGGGTGAGATAGGAGCCAATAATAGCACCATGAGACTGAAGTGCTTCTACGGAATAACTTGAACAGCTTGGATAAAAACGACAATTTGAGCCAAGCATGGGACTTATAAAGTATTTATAAAACTTTATAATGGCTATGAGCATGTAGCGCATCGAGATACCAACCTAAGCCAATGTTTTTCCAGTGACTTTCTTAATAAGTCGGCAGGAGCATCAATAGCCTCCTTTCGTGCCAATACAACAATATCCATCCCCCCCAAATTTTGTTGTTTTATTCTAAAGTTTTCCCTGACAGTCCGCTTAATCATATTTCTATCTACGGCTTTTTTTATATTTTTTTTAGCAATTGCCAATCCTAACCTAGGATGATCGAAATCATTCCTTGTTGCTAATAGGGTAAAATAGTTATCACTCGATTTCACAGGATTAGCAAATACATTTTTATATTCAGCTGGTTTTTTTAACCGTAACTGTGGGGGAAAGCTGAAACTGTGTTCCGTCACTCAGTGCCAACTAAACCGTTAACTCAGCGCGACCTTTTGCTCTGCGGGCATTTAAAACTTTACGACCACCTACAGTCGCCATTCTTGCACGAAAGCCATGAGTTCTAGCGCGTTTTAGTTTACTGGGTTGGTATGTTCTTTTCATAGTAATAGGACCTTAACAAATTGAGTGTTAACAAAAACACATAAAAAAGACTAGGGATGATAAAATAATACGCATTAACTGTCAATTCTGTAATGCAATATTTTATTACTGTATAGTAATAGCGTAGGCTTTTTTCATAAACATCTAATTAAAATAATACCTAATTCAATGAATTCTATTTGGGATAACTGCCTGACTAAACTTGAAAATGAAATCTCAAGTTCTGACTTTAGTACATGGATACGGCCTTTACAAGCTATTGAAGCTGACGGCAGATTAAAATTATTGGCACCTAATCGATTTGTTTTAGATTGGGTAAAGCAACATTTCTATGAAAAAATCGAAGAATCAATCCATCAGATTTCCAATGGTACAGTAGAGCTTAATCTTGAAATTGGCTCCAGAACACAGGCAGTAACTAGCCCTATCAATAGCCATAAACACGCTGAAGCAAAAAAAACCATCCCAAATTTTCTTAATAAAGCCTTTACATTCGAAAACTTTGTTGAAGGAAAATCCAATCAATTAGCGAGGGCAGCTTCTATTCAGGTCTCTGAAAACATAGGTAAAGCCTATAATCCCTTGCTTATTTATGGCAGCTCTGGCTTAGGCAAAACCCATATTATGCACGCTATTGGTAATGCGGTTTTACTAAAGAACCCTTCTGCAACCATTGTTTATTTGCATTCTGAAAAATTTGTTCAGGATATGGTTAGAGCCTTACAGCAAAACTCAATTAATGCCTTTAAGGATTATTATCGCAGTATTGATGTTTTATTGATCGATGATATTCAATTTTTCGCAGGCAAAGAGCGCTCTCAAGAAGAGTTTTTTCATACTTTTAATACGTTATTAGAAAAAAAGCACCAAATCGTTTTAACCTGCGACAAATATCCAAAAGAAATCGTGGGACTTGAAGATCGATTAAAATCAAGATTTGGTTGTGGCCTACCTGTTTCTATAGAAGCACCTGACATGGAAACTCGAGCCGCTATTTTATTAAAAAAGGCCGCTCAAGCTAATATTACATTGCCACAAGAAGTTGCTTTTTTTATTGCTAAAAAAATTCCCTTTAATGTTCGCGATCTTGAAGGAGCGCTAAGACGTGTGATCGCAAACTCACAATTTACTGGGCGTGAAATAACCATAGAATTTACTAAAGAAGCACTGCACGACCTAATTACACTAAAAGATAAATTGGTCAATATTGAAAACATACAAAAAACAGTGGCTGAATATTATAAAATTCGAGTCGTTGATTTATCTTCTAAAAATAGAAAACAAAATGTAACTCGTCCCAGACAAATGGCCATGTGCTTGGCTAGGGAATTAACCTCGCATAGCTTTCCTGAAATTGGCGATAACTTTGGCGGGCGTGATCATACAACGGTTATGAATGCTTGCAAGAAAATCAATTCATTAAAAGAATCTGATCATAAACTTGCAGAAGATTACTCTAACTTATTAAGAACACTTTCTCCCTAAGATAACAACTCTGCGTAAATAGCCTTAAGTCATCGACCATCTGACTCTAAAGCGATCATACTTGCCTAGAGACGGCTTTTTTCTAGCTTAGCAAAGTTATCTACACAAGTTTCTTATCGGCGTGGAAACGATAAAAATCACCGTAGGGGCGTATGCATTACGCCCCTACGATCTTCACCACAATGTTATCGTTCTCGCGTGGGAATGCTAACAATTATTTGTGTAGATACCTATGCTTAGATGACCGTAGTCTTATCCTGATACTGAGCATTCCTTGTTGATATAGCAGCATTCCTATCCAGACAAGGGGCATTCCCTGCTGATATAGGATCACTCCTATTTTGATACGGAATATTACCTCTTAATATAGGACCATTCCTATCTAGACACGGGGCATTCGCTGTTAATATAGAAACGCTCCTATCTAAACAAGGAATCGTCACTATCAATCTAGCAACGCTATGTTATTACCATAAAAACTGCGCTCTCAATTTAACATGGGATCTATAAAATATTAGAAGCCAGGACATCCGTATAAGACGAACGCCAAGCAAAATAAGATTTTGCCTAATAAGCCTAGGATAATCTCATCATGAACAACAAGCGAACAACTCCACCTATAATTATGCCGCTAATTCAAACAATTCAGCTAGGTTGTAACGCTTGAAGTATCGCTTCTGTATCTAAATTATCCGCTACCATATTAGTAAAATTTTGTATTTGTTGCTCCCTATACTCAGAATAGTTGTAGCCTTGGTAATCTGAATTAATGGCTCTAAAATAGTCGCCGCGAAACACGTCATCATCAAAAACACCATGCACATGAGTTCCGGCATAATGACTACGCTGATAAAATAAAGGATATTTACCCGTCTGACCATTATGAATTTCGTAGCCTTTGATCCCGGGGTAAGTAAATAACTGATAATTTCCACTCTGAACGATTAAAGGTGATTGAAACAAAACAATATCATCCATAAATGCTAAACCGGGCTCAATAATTGCCGTATCATGTTCTAGAGCATCGGGATCATGTAAGCTAACAGCGAACATTTGATAGCCGCCACTTATTCCAAATATAGGTTTATTAAATTGCTGTAATTCTTCAAATAAACCTTGTTGCTTTAACCACTGTAAATCACTAATTACTGATTTACTTCCTGGCAGTAATACCATATCAAAGTGAACAAGATGACGATAAGTTGAAATCAATTCAACAAAAATTTCAGGATCTGCCATTAAAACATCAAGATCGTTATAATTAATCAACCCAGGATAAGCGATGACAGCAATACGAATTTTAATATCGTCCTGACGCTGCTCATAATTCTTAATTGATTCAGAATCGTCCATATCAATATTCAAGACTTTAAATGGCAACACACCCAAAACAGGCAAGCCAAAGCGCTCATTGATAATTTTCACACCTTCCTCAAATAAGTGGCTATCGCCTTGAAACTTATTAATGACTACGCCTATCAAGTTACTGCGCATGGACGGATCCATTAATGCCATAGTCCCATAAATGGATGCAAAAATTCCTCCTCGCCCTATATCTGCTACCAAGATATTTTTAGTATTAAAAGTCTTAGCGATAAAAGAATTTGAAAGATCTTTATCTAACAAATTTAATTCCACTGGAGAACCCGCACCTTCGGCAATAACTAGATCGTAATCTTGCTGTAATCTTGTAAAGGCTTGCTGTACTTGCAATTTTAAAGGCTCAATTTCTTCATAATAAGTAGAAATAGCTAATTTTTTATACACTAAGCCGTTTACGATGACCTGCACATTCCCATTATCATGAGACTTAAGTAACACTGGATTAAATAAATAACTAGGAGATATTCGTGCTGCCTCAGCTTGTAAGCATTGCGCCCTAGATATTTCTCGGTCTTCTTTAGTAACTGCTGAGTTGTTAGACACATTTTGTGCTTTAAATGGTGCAACTTTTATATCTTGATCAGCAAAAATACGACATAAAGCCATTACAATCGTGGTTTTTCCTACATCTGATCCTGTACCAAATACTGCTAATGATTTCATATAAATCTCTCAATCGTTAAATTCTGAACAACACACTGTCCAATAAGCTCAAAATAAAATTAATAATTGAGTGCTATTTACTCTGATTTATCAGCCCAATGACTAATAACAATAGTTAAATCAGATTATATAAATTAACTATTGCAACGTAAATTGCAATAATTTTTGCAATCTAATGAATAGTTGACCAGCGCAATTCATTTATAAGTTTATATATTCTACGTAAAGATAATTGTCAATAATGCGCAATTTATGGACTGAACTAGGATCAATCCTCAATTGAAATGAATTGAGCAGCGGTATGTTTAAAACATGTGCCAGCAAAGCCCTAATGACTCCAGCATGAGTAAATATTAATACTTGTTTTGCATCATTAGCTATTAATTCTTTCCAAAAAGCCCCTGCACGCAAATATAATTCTTCGAAATTTTCACCGCTAGGTGGTTTAGCTGTCACCATGTTATCAGTCCAATGTTGCAATACATCAGCTTCAATAGCATCAAATTGCAGCCCTTCCCATGTACCAAAATTAAGCTCTAATAAACGCTCATCTGTTATCACTTCATCTGAGAAAGTATGCGCTAACTGCAAACAGCGCGTTAAAGGACTACTAAAAACACGACAATCATCTTCAAATTCAGGTAGTTTATTATGTATGCTGGCCATCTCCTCTTCATAACTTTCGGCCAATCCCACATCTGTTTGACCATAACATGTTCCCAAACTATGGGCGGTTTGGGTATGACGAATTAAATAAATATCCATTAGGTACTCAAAATTAAATAAAAACTATTTCAGCAATCTTCGAGCTTACGCTTAAACAATTACCGGTAAATTCAACATTTTGTATTAAAAAAAACATCAACAACCTTTTTCTAGCACTATATGTGATCTTATTTAAATAATAACATCATAATTACAAAAACTTACCAGCCGATTATCGACTACAGTTACTTTCTAAAAAAGTTCAATATAGTTATTGACAAGAAGTTATCTTGTAAAAGCTTAGCGCAAATTACATTAACTAAAGTTGTTCTAGGATTTTTTATCTTGTATTTACAAATTTAAACTAGCTATTCAAGTAGGGCAGCTATACTTAACTCTTGAAGCAAAGTTCTTGTCTAAAACTAACTACTAAACCCTCACTGTCTAGTCTCAAGTTGCTAATCAAAATTAACATGTATTACAGTATAAAATACCTATGAGTAAATACCTATAGACACTGAGTTGATGTGAAAGAAAATAGACCATCCTTTTTCAATTTAGTAAGAAGGATAAATTATTTATAACCTATAATTAATTACCAAATGAATTTAACAAATTTTGTTATAACAATTAACACATATCGCTGCCATGATCTTACCAAAAACAATATTAATAACAGGCTGTTCATCTGGAATTGGTTATAGCACTGCCATTTCTTTAAAAAATAGAGGTCATAATGTCATTGCTACCGCTAGAAAAGCGAAAGATGTTCTGCGCTTATCGCAAGAAGGTTTTACAGCAATACAACTGGATTTAGCTGATAGCCAATCAATACAAAACGCTGTTAATCAAGCAATTGCGTTAACTGATGGTAAAATTGATGCGTTATTTAATAATGGCGCTTTTGGACAGGTTGGTGCTGTAGAAGATTTAAGCCGTGAGGCACTTAGATTTCAGTTTGAAACAAATTTCTTTGGTACTCATGAGCTTACAAATCTAGTTTTACCAATAATGCGTAATCAAGGGCATGGTCGGATTATTTACAACAGCTCTGTTTTAGGTTTAGTAGCCATGCCTTATCGAGGAGCGTATAACGCAAGCAAGTTTGCTTTAGAGGCTTTGGCAGATACTTTACGCCAAGAACTTTACGGCACTGCCATCTTTATTTCGTTAATAGAACCTGGCCCGATCCTAAGTGACTTTAGAAAAAACTCCTATTTGCTATTTCAGAAACATATAGATCAAAAAAATAGCCTCCATAAATCAGCCTACGACAAAATGATCAACAGATTACAAAAAGAAGAGGCTGCGGTTGCTTTTACTTTACCAGCTGAAGCAGTTACCAAAAAAGTTATACATGCACTTGAAGCCAATCGACCTAAAACACGTTATTACGTCACCGTTCCAACTTATATTTTGGCTATTCTTAAAAATATGCTGCCGACATCTTGGTTAGACGCTATAGTTAGAAAGATCTAGTTTTATAGGCCGTCATCTACAAGCAAATTACTTAATCTAGCAAAATCATCCAACGTTAAGACTTCAGCTCTTGATGTTGGATCTATATCTAAATCAATAATTGCATTTTCATCTATTACTTTCTTTAATGAGTTACGTAAGGTTTTACGTCGTTGTGAAAAAGCTTGAGTAACCACTGTATTCAGCTTAACCATATCATTAACTTGAACGGGGGGTGTTTGATGAGGAACCAATCGTACAATAGCAGACATAACTTTAGGCGCAGGATCAAAGCTCTCTGGTGGCACATCAAATAATAATTCAGTGGCACAATGGTATTGCATCATAACGCTGAGTCGACCATATTTTTTACTTCCTGGCTTTGCACATATTCGATCTACCACTTCTTTTTGTAACATGAAATGCATATCCTCAATACAAGAAGCATTATCGAGTAAATGAAACATTAAGGGTGTAGAAATGTTATACGGTAAATTACCAATAATTCGCAACTTTTCGTTATTGATGGCCAGTGCAGAAAAATTAAATTTTAATGCATCTCCACTGTGAATTTTTAAATCACTATCTTTAAATTGTTCTACAAGAATAGCAACTAAATCCCTATCTAATTCTACAACATCGAGACGTAGTCCCATTTTCGATAAAGGTACAGTTAATGCGCCTTGCCCAGGACCAATTTCAACCCAATGTTGATCAGGTTTAGCCTGTAGACTTGATAGAATGTTGTTAATAATATTGTGGTCATGCAAAAAATTTTGACCAAAGCGTTTACGTGGTATGTGGGTCATGTTAGCGTAGTGTGTGTAGCCATGGTGATTGCAGTTTGTAGTGCAAACTGAAGACTTCCTATGTTTGCATTACCCGTGCCTGCAAGGTCTAGCGCAGTTCCATGATCCACAGAAGTACGAATAATTGGAAGTCCAAGAGTAATATTAACCGCTAGACCAAATCCTTGATACTTTAATACCGGTAAGCCCTGATCATGATACATCGCCAAGACCACATCTGCAGCATTTAAATACTTGGGTGTAAAAATAGTATCTGCTGGCAATGGCCCTAATAGAGACATACCTTGTTGACGCAACTCTTCAATGACTGGAATTATAATATCGATTTCTTCTCTACCCAAATAGCCGTTTTCACCAGCATGTGGATTCAGACCGCAAACTAATATTTTAGGTTGATCTAAATTAAATCGTGTCTTCAAATCATGATGTAATATCTTGATAACAGATTTCAAATTTGAATGAGTTATCGCGGAACTAACGTCCTTTAGTGGCAAATGTGTTGTTACTAAGGCTACACGCAAACCTTCTGTAGCCAACATCATAACTGGATTGCCGCCTGTAATTTCAGCTATAAATTCAGTATGCCCGGTAAATGTGAAGCCGGCCTCGTTAATTATGCTTTTCTGAACTGGACCAGTAACCATTGCAGAATAAAGCCCATTAATACAACCAGTGGTTGCAAGTTCAACAGTTTGTAAAACATAACGACTATTTAAGACATTAGTTTGCCCACAGACTACTTTTTCTGTAAGTGCTACCGGCATAACCGTTAAATGTCCGGCTACTTGTGAGACTGATGGTGAATTGACATTAAATTCAATTATTTTAATCTTTATGCCTAATAATTCAGCTCTTTGCATTAGCATATCAGGGTCTGCTAAAACAACAATTTGACTGGGTAAATTTTGCTGTGATAATTTAACACATAGATCAGGCCCTATACCTGCTGGTTCACCTGGTGTTAAAGCAATACGATGTATTATATTTTCAGCCATTTTCATTAAACTCTATAAAACTATTTAGTTTAGTATAACGTTTAGTAATATTAAAAATCCCAGACAAAAAAAAACCCAAGCATTAACTTGGGTTTTAATATTAAGAGCTTGGCAATTCCCTACTTTCGCATGGCAAAGTGCCACACTATCATCGGCGCTAAATGGTTTCACTTCCGAGTTCGAGATGGGATCG
>CAIZMK010000229.1 GCA_903934035.1 uncultured Methylococcaceae bacterium | reverse complement strand
ATTTGCCACAGAAATGATCTTCTAAACCCGCGCGGATAATCTGTTTGCCATCGTAAAGATATTCGGGGCCAATAAAGCCAACCACGGTATTAACCAGCAGCGGTTTAAATTTGCGTGCTACTGCATAGGCTCTGACTTCACAAGTTTGCTGATCCATACCTTCATGAGCATTGGCCGATAAAGCACTGCCTTGTCCGGTTTCAAAATACATGCAGTTATTACCTAATGTGCCACGCCCTAATTCTAAGGCAGCGAGTCTGGCTTCGTTTAAAATATTTAAATTAATGCCGAAACTTTCATTAGCCTTTTGGGTGCCGGCTATGGATTGAAAAACTAAATCAACGGGCGCACCCTGTGTTATGGCTTTTAAAGTAGTCGTAACATGTGCCAGCACACAGGATTGTGTGGGTATTTGATAGCGCTCAATCACATCATTAAGCAGGTGCAGCAAACGTGATGTGGCTTCAAGGTTGTCGGTCGCTGGATTAATGCCAATCACCGCATCACCACAACCATAGAGTAAGCCGTCTAGTAAACTCGCTGCAACACCGGCAGGGTTATCAGTAGGGTGATTAGGTTGCAAGCGTGTAGATAAGCGATTTTCTAGGCCAATGGTGTTTCTAAACTGAGTGATGACACTGCATTTTTTAGCCACCAAGATTAAGTCTTGGAGTCGCATGATTTTGGAAACAGCCGCGACCATTTCTGGCGTTAAGCCTTGAGCAATACTTGATAATACTTCTGTTGTTGCCTGCTCAGATAACAGCCAGTTACGAAAGTCACCAACCGTTAAATGACTGATAGGTGCAAAAGCTGCGCTATCATGGTCATCGATAATTAAGCGCGTGATTTCATCGTTTTCATAAGGGACTAGGGCTTCATTAAGAAATTGTTTAAGTGGCACTTCTGCCAGTGCAAACTGTGCAGCGACTCGTTCAAGATTATTGGCAGCCGCTAAGCCAGCCAAATAATCACCGGAGCGTGGTGGTGTAGCCTTAGCCATCAAATTGCGTAAGGTTTTAAAATCATAGGAAAGATGGGCTACGCTAGTCTTATACATGAGAGTCTTATCCAGATTTATTCAGGGCATATAAGTTAACACTTTATTATGAAAGCTATGTTAAACGGGTTGATCAATTACAATAACAGGCTAGTAACTTAGGTAGGGATAGTTTGAGTTAAGGTGAAAGGTGCAAGGTGAAAGGCGAAAGGTGCAAGGTGCAGGGCACAAGGCAAAAAATCAAGCCTAGCAGGCTTGCAACCTAAGGCGCAGGTGCTAGGCTTAGCCTTTAGCCTTTAGCCTTTAGCCTTTCACCTTGTCCCCATTAACAAATAGGATAAAAAATGACAGAAAACGAAGACGTTAAAAAAATGAACTACTGGGAGCCTAAGGCAGGTGGTTCAATCGAGGGCATCATTCAAGCCTCAGCTTCAAGTGGTTTAATTTATGATGAACAGAAAACTTTATGGGTGCAGCAGGATAAGGGCGCGGCTATCGGTATCATTTTAAATCGTTATTTGATACATAGCTTGAAACAACATAGTGCCGAGGTGGGCGATTTTATTGTGGTGACTTTTCATGGCAAAGAGCAAAAAAATAACGGACGTTATTTTAATCGCTATAGTTTGATACTGGATAAGATTGCCTAGAAATAATTGTCGCTCCTAAATAGAGGGGGCTACCTTAACTTGTAGGCCGGAATAAGGCTTTACGAGCGTAAGTGAGTAAAGCGTTTCCGGCATAGGTAGCGATCCTGTGCCGGAAACGCCAACACGCGCTACGCTTGGTTGGTCT
>CAIZMK010000228.1 GCA_903934035.1 uncultured Methylococcaceae bacterium | reverse complement strand
GCATAGTTAGGCTCCTGTGCCGGAAACGCCATCATGCGCTACGCTTAGATGGTCTTATTCCGGCCTACGGGACTGAGAAAGTATTCATTAATTACTTCAGTAATTGCCCACAGTTAAAGATAAGAAAAAAGTGTTGCCCCTATAAATGCTTAACTGTAGGCAGTCATTGTAGGCCGGAATAAGGCTTTACGAGCGCAAGCGAGAAAAGCGTTTCCGGCATAGGTAGGCTCCTGTGCCGGAAACGCCATCATGCGCTACGCTTAAATGGTCTTATTCCGGCCTACGGGACTGAGAAAGTATTCATTAATTACCTCAGTAATTGCCCACAGTTAAGAATAAGAAAAAGTGTTGCCCCTGTAGGGACGAAAGATTCGCCCAGTAATCCGATGTTCCAAGATACAGGGCGAATCTATCGCCGCTACGGTATTTTTTATCGCCTCTGCTTCTCTTTGGTAGTCTGTGTTATCGCGTATTACGCCAATGATACGCGCTGAATAAGGTGCAATACGCTAAAGCTATTGCACCCTACATTTAAAGGTAGCAAGTAAGCAGCTTTGATAATTACTTTAAAATCGAAGTTCGTGAATTGTGATATATCTTAGCCGAGTAAGGCTGTAGATTGTAGTTTATGTTGCTTCACTAGATCAAAAAACTTATATTTAATAGCAACTTAACATGAGTTTATTGATTTTGAAATGACTGGGATTTACTGTTGTGGAAATTCTTGCCATAAACTTTATGTGTAAATAATTCCGCCCACTTAAAAACCTAGTTATCAAATAACAGTAATTTTCAGTTAATGTAGTATAATATTCGGCTAGAGCAATCTGGGCGGTATTCACTAGCCCTTAGCTTTTATCAATGTCGGGGCGTAGCGCAGCTTGGTAGCGCACTTGTCTGGGGGACAAGGGGTCGCAGGTTCAAATCCTGTCGTCCCGACCAAATTGATACAACAGCTTACAAAAATCAGTAATTGTTGAAAAGTCAAAATACTGTTTTCGGTAAAACATTCGGTACAACAATTTTTAATGCTTGCTGATTAACACAATCTTTGAAACTAGCTTTTCTTCTTGGCAATCCTTGCAAAAATCTCAGCCACCAAAAGACCATTACTAAACAGCGGTTGTACGGTGGTTTAATCTGTATAAAATATTCCCGTAGTGTCGATTCGCGCAAGCAATCCAACATATACGGAGCGATAAACTAACCCTCACTTGGATACTCCATCGTGATTTTTTTGTTCGAGTGTTTTCGATATTGCGTGTGTGCGGCGGTTTGCTAGCGCGAAACCACCCTACGACTTACGGACTTTACATCACAAGGTAAGGGCATAGCGAATATCATAGTGGCGTTGCCGAAGGTTTTATGCCATTCCCAATCTTGATCAGGCAAGACTCTATAAGTATTATTGCAAGCCCTAAAACTTTTTTTGCGTGTCCTGATACTTTTTGACGGTACAAAGAAACTTATTGTGCCAACAATCTAAAGCAATATGTCTACAATAAAAGCTTTAGTCTTTGCCGTGGAAGTTTTTGTGCCGCCCTAAATATTATGTTGTACATCCTAAATCCTATAAGACCTGCAATAATATATTCAGGGTGGGCGTCAAAACAATTGTAGTAGCTGCTTAAGATAAGCGTGTGTGCAATAAAGACTAGATTGTTTGGCTAATAAGTAAGGCAGTTCATGTAAAAAACTCCAGTAAGCAACAGAAAACGTCTAGCAGCAATACCGACGAGTTTAAATGATACGAAAGAGTCATTAAGCTCGGTCTTATCGACTCTAAACACTGAAACTGAGGCGCTGAAGGGTATCAAAATTTTGGTAGCCGAAGATAATCTCTTCAATCAGATGTTCATTAATGAAATTCTCGAAAGCTTAGGCGCCAGCATAGTATTGGTAAATAATGGCCTAGAAGCGTTGGCTGTATTAGAAAAAGACGACTTTGATGTTATTTTGATGGACTTGCACATGCCGGTGATGAATGGTTATGAAGCTACTTTAGAAATTCGCAAACAACTGCGTTTTGCAAAATTACCCGTCATCACTTTAAGTGCTGGCGTTACAGATGAAGAAAAACGTGCCAGCCTCGCTGCGGGTATGAATGATTTTGTGAGTAAGCCGATTAATAAAGTAGAGTTATTGGCGAGCTTGGGGCGATGCTTAAAGCGTTGAACTAAGAGGCTAGCAATTTAAGTTGGTGCTCAGTGTTCCCAAATTCCTGTATCACTGTCATTTGTAGGGGCGTATTGCATACGCCCATTTAACCGAATGTTCAAAATTGTAGGGTGCTGATAATGGTGGTAGTTCTGTAGGGCGAATAAGCGATAGAGACTGAGAAAGTATTTTCTTTTTTGGCTTCCCCCTTTGTATAAGGGGAGGATTTTTACAAATCATAGATCTCTGTTATTTAATGATTATTTTTTAATAGACCCAATCTCCCCTAACCCCTCTTTGCTAAAGAGCATAGGTATCTACACAAATAATGGTTAGCATTTTCACGCAAGAACGATAACATTGTGGTGAAGATCGTAGGGGCGTATTGCATACGCCCTTATAAATAAGCTCTATAACATATAGACTTTCAATGTTGGGCGTATGCAATACGCCCCTACAAATCTTTAACCTAATGACATTGGCCCCTACGGTGTTTTTTTAGCGTTTCCACTCCGATAACAAACTTGTGTAGATACCTCTTGCTAAAGAGGGTAAATACAAAGAATACTTTCACAGTCTCGATCATATTTGGTGGATAAGCACCGGCGCTTATCTACCCTACAGAAACTTATGTTGCCGAGCTGGGGCTAGCTTTCCCATGCCCATGCCTGGCATTACTGCTTATGGGTTGAAATAAAGCCCAAGCTCAGTAATATCAATAAACTGCTCCAAAGTAAGCTCGGTACTAGCCAAAACCAATTTTGGTAAAAGGTTTCTTGCGGATTAGTAAGATAAGGTACTTCGTAAAGTCCTGCCCAAGGTTGATGTAAGGGAGATAGTTCGAGGATATCGCCTGATGCTAGTACCACCGATGATATGCCTGTGTTGGTAACGCGCAATACCGGTCTTCTAAATTCCACGCCTCTGGCTAAGGTCATGTATAAATGTTGGTAAGGTTCTTGCCAAGTGCCGTACCAGGAATCGTTGGTAACATTGACGATAAATTGTGCGCCTAAGGCTGCTAAAGAACGCGAAAAGTTTGGAAATAGGCTTTCATAGCAAATTTGTGCACCCATTTTATATCCGTTCCACTGTAATAGTTGGGTAGGGCCTGCGCCGCGTGCAAAATGTCCAGTTTCGGGTAGCCAATCACGTAGGGCAGGGAAGAGTTTTTCGCCGGGTATGAATTCACCAAAGGCTAAAAGGATCGTTTTGCTGTAATGAGGCGGCACTATCTCACCGTTTTTGTTTAAAACAAACAGGGAGTTGGTGATTAATCGTGATGATTCGTCAACACTGTATGCACCCGTCATTAAGGGTATTTGTCTTTCATGCAGAAATTGACTCAGTGCTAAGGGGAGTGGGTTGAATTTAAAAGCATCGCCCAATAGCGCTGGGAATGCGGTTTCAGGCCATAACACAAAGTCGACTTTTTTATCGGCATGAGTTTTGAGTGCTTGGTCTGTGAGTGTTAAATAACGGTTGAGAATTTCTTTGCTGTAGCCTTTACCTAATTCGGCCGCTAGTTTTTCTGAGTTTTCAATGCTAGCTTGTATTAATAAGGTCTTAAATGAAGCATCAGGTGCTGGCAGTCTAGCTTTAAGCCAGATACCGCCTAGATTGAGCAATATAAAGCCGCTAATAACGCTGGCGAGTATTATTTTACCGGTTTTATGCTTGCGTTGTTGCCATGCGATATATAAGGGCAGATTACACAATAAGGTGGCGGCACTAAGTCCACTAAAGCCAATGAATTCTGCCCATTGGTAAATAGGCAGATGAGCGCCATACCAAGAATAACCGAAATTCCAGTCAAATAAGGTGAATGAATAAGCTTCGCATAAAATAGTGATTAAGGTCATTAAAGCCAGAGCAAGTCGCTCTGAGCAGTTTAATAAACGTCGACATAAAAACCAAAGTAATCCCGCCAACGGAACATATAAGTGAGCGATTAAAGCATAGATCAATAGGCCGATGACCGCAAAGGGCCAGTCTAAGTGAGCAAATTCATGCAATAAATAAGCGACCCAATTAAAGCCAATTAAGGTAAATACAAAAGCTGTGATGAATCCACCTAGCAAGACGTTTTTAAGGTGAGTTTGCCTGCTCCAGAACAGCCATAAGGGTACAAAACAGAATAAAGAAGCCCAAGGCGGAAATGGGATGTAGCTGGTGCCGATCAATATGCCTGATAGGATAGGCAGCAACCAAGGTTTAAGTAGTTTGTTCATGGTTCTTATCGTTTAAGCTGCAATCTATGGAGTGTGAGGTAATGCCGTATGTTGAACGCCTTAGCACCCTACGCGCTGGAGTGCAATAGCTTTAGAGACTGTGAAAGTATTCTTTTTATTCCCCTCTTTAGCAAAGAGGGGTTAGGG
>CAIZMK010000227.1 GCA_903934035.1 uncultured Methylococcaceae bacterium | reverse complement strand
TTAATGATTATTTTTAATAGACCCAATCTCCCCTAACCCCTCTTTGCTAAAGAGGGGAAATAAAAAGAATACTTTCACAGTCTCGATAACGTAACCCAATATTTCGTAGCGCATTGTGCTGAGTTACACTATCAAGTATTTTTCATAATCATCAAAAACGATATTATTTGTCCTGAATACAACCCCAATTCTCGCTGCCATTAAGTTAAGTGCTAAGGAAAATAAAATCATCTGTAGGGGCGATAGATTCGCCCAGTACATTTGTTTGTTGAAACGTGGCGAATTTGTCGCCCCTACACCATGATTTCCACAGTTTATGTCGGTTCATGCCGCATCAATTGCCGGAATGATGTGGCTTTTCAATTGTTTAGATACCTATGCTTGATAAGCACAGGTATCTACACAAGTTTCTTATCGGCGAGGAAATGATAAAAAAACACTGTAGGGGCGTATTGCATACGCCCAACATTGAAAGTCTATATGTTATAGGGCTTATTTTATAAGGGCGTATGCAATACGCCCCTACGATCTTCACCACAATATTATCGTTCTTGCGTGGGAATGCTAACAATTGTTTGTGTAGATACCTATGCTTGACAAGGGGAGGTTGGGAGGGGGTTACATATTACTGAGGTATTAAAATTAATGAATACTTTCACAGTCAATATCGCTAACCCAGTCTAAAAAAACTAACCTTAAGTTACTTATTTAAAACAAACTGTAATCAATAAAGCCACGAGTTATCTCTGAGATTTTGCGTGAGTTTCGCTTAAACACACCAATGCCATTGCTGGAGCCGCCGGCATTAGTATTGCCTTCTATGGTTACAAGTCGACCTTGATTAATTTCCGTAACGATGCCGGTATGACCAAGACCACTACCATAATCAATGATAAATAATGCGCCGGGCTTAATTAAACTGGGGTCAGCTGTTGCCTGAATACGATTGATGCGAATTATTCCGGCTTTTGTTCTTGCTTTAGTCCAATGATCTAGTGGGCCTGCTGTTTTAATATGTGGATTACTGCTTAAGCCTAATTGAATCGCTGCTTGCTGATAACAAAAATAAGTAAAGGCAGTGCACCAATAATAGCCAGGCTTTCCTGGTTGTAAAATTAAATCGACAGCCTGTTGATATTGATCAACTATAGGTCCACGATTAGAACCTAAGGGATCCTCTAATACGCCAATTTGAGAATTGGCGTAGTTAATGGCGCCTTGAGTAAGTTGTGAGGGCGCTGAGTTATAGGATGATACAGATTCAGCACCAAATAGCGCACCCCAAGTTAGCGTCCCTAATAGCCCGTCGACCACCAGAGAATGGCCTTGTAGATCAGGATAACGGATTTGGAAAAGTTTAATGGCATTCTTTGTGTCATTATCAAAGAAACCATTTTCAGCAATCAATCCGCAGCCAACTGCATTTAAGCGTTGCTGTACTTTTGTGACAGCAATGATATCAAAATCACCTATTCTTAATAATCGACCTGGGTAAGGAATCAGTTCAACCATACCTAGAGGTGTTTGTGTAATTAACATAGTGCATTATTTATTGGTGTGAACAACGATCGTTATTCAAGTTAAGCTGCCTTTTATTTTGTAGTAAATAGGATAACTAACACTACTGTGCATAAGGATAGGTTGTAGCAGTATCAACCTACCCCGCTGATTGTTGACTTAAGGTGTGCAGTTAATAATCACTTCGTCGCTATAATGGCCAATTTCTTGATCTTTTAACATATACACCGCACTGTAGCGACGCAGTTCAGGTTTTCCGACTTGTATTAAGTGGCGAGTGTCTATGTAAGGTGATTGCGTAGCTCTAGCTAATAACACCCAGTCCACATCACCCTCACGTTGGCAATAAATATTAATGCCGTCACTTTGATACTTAGTAAAATTCAAAGACACTTGGCCATCGGTTAAATCAATGCCTTTAAGTATAGGATGTGCATTAGCTAAATCCTGGCGGTGGCTAGGGCTAATAATGCCTAGTTGTACCCCAAGGCCTGTGTTGTAATCAGTGTGTGCTTTAATACGCCTAACTAGTGGACGAATCAAGTCTTCGGCACGACGTCGACTCTCAATTTTATTGCTAGTCGCCTGTTTTGCTAAAGCAGCTGTATTAGCTACATTCGAATTATGACTACTAAAATCTGCGTGTGCAGCTTGAATGGCTGTAATGTCATTACTAGTAACGCAGTTATCGGTGCTTAAATTGTTCGTTAAGTGTTCAAGCCAAGCATGAAACTCTTGGTCTGAGGTGGGTATAAAGTTTGTTGTCATAATAAACCCTAGGGTATTAATTAAAAAAATAATGCCGATTGTGTTTTGAGTTAAGTCGATTTTTGTACATTCACCTTAATTACCTAAGTAGTTCAGTGATTCCACTCGATTGTTCAGAGAGGTTATTATTGAGCTCATAACTCTCTCCAAGCTAAATAGTAGCCTCACTAAGTTCGCTATAACTTGCTCTCAGTCATCTAGTGGAGTTCCTGAGCAGTTCAGTGTTCTGTTTAGTGGGAATAGTGAGCTCACTATCGGGCTCAGTAATCTTATTAACTCAGCTAGTGAAGGTTCTGGGCTGTTCCAAGTCATTAAGTACTGACCAATTATTGGCTTATAAGTGGTGGTAAAGATCATTAGTCAAACAACTGATGAGCTTTATCTAACGACACTGTTTATAAAAATAGCTTAAAAAACTTTTGCTTTGTTATTAGGGTACTGATTATAAGTTTTATATTGGGTCGGTCAATTGGTAGGAATACCTATATAGACGATAAGTTGCCTATATTTGTTAATAAAAGTAGCTAATTTATTCAATCATGCTCACTATTACTGACATTAGTGTAAGACTAATAAAATAGATTCCTTGAGAGGTGGTAGAGACTTATTGTTACATTATGATGAAATTTATCAAATGCACATTTCAATTGTTCATTTTAATTAAATTATAAGTTACTATAAAGCCTGGATTTTAGGGTTAGTAACTTAGTGAACCTTATATAAGATGTGTTTAACTTCAGTCTGGGGCATCAAAGTTTTATGTAGTCTGTACTATAGCTGACTACGAGACTGTGAAAGTATTCTTTTTATTTCCCCCTCTTTAGCAAAGAGGGGTTAGGGGAGATTGGGTCTATTAAAAATAATTATTAGCATTCCCAAGCGAGAACAATAACATTGTGGTGAAGATCATAGGGGCGTATTGCATACGCCCTTATAAAATAGGC
>CAIZMK010000226.1 GCA_903934035.1 uncultured Methylococcaceae bacterium | reverse complement strand
TCAAATCTCCCCTAACCCCTCTTTGCTAAAGAGGGGAATAAAAGGAATACTTTCACAGTCTCAATACGCCCCTACGGTGTTTTTTATCGTTTCCACGCCGATAAGAAACTTGTGTAGATCCTTATGCAACAAAAGGGGGGAAGTTGTTGCTAGGTTATTTTATGTCCAATTTATTCGTTAAGCGCCTTTAACGCCTATTTCTAAAACTTGGCTCCAATGACCTACTTGTTGGTCGTGTATGTGATAAATGGCGCGATATTTCCAAACACTGGCGGTGCCAGATGCAGGTAGTGGGGTGTTATCTTGATAGCCAGAAGACATGCGTATGGTCAATAAGCTAAAACTTCCTGTGCCGTGATCAGCTTCAATCTCTAAAGCATTAGTGCCATTGCTTTTCCAGCTTAATACCGGGTGACCCGCTTGTAGGTCAATTGAAAGTATCGGTTGCAGGGTTGTTGTATCAATAGCGGGTGTGACTGCTGCGATAATACCTAGAGTTTTGCCGATACTTTCAGTGAAGTTTGGGTGTTTTTTAATGCGGGTAATTAAAGGTCCTACAAAACCGAAAATGTCAGAATAGGGTGTGATGGTGGGTGGTGTGGGTAATGCTGGGGCAGTCGGCATGGCTATGTCAGTATTGGCGGGGCCATCGCGTAAAATTCGTTTAAGCGAGAAGATGGCTTGTGAATAGTTTTGGGCTACTGCTTGGCTGTTAAGTAAATAGTCGAACCAAGCTGAGCCGGAAGCTACTTTAGTTATTTCGGTACTAGTAATATCTAAAGTGCTTGCGTAACCTGGTAGTTGGCTGCTGAGTTGTTGTAATAATATACTTTTATTGCTGTCGTCAGACGGTATGGCGCTAGAATTTGACATGCGTTGAGTCCTGTTGTTGTTTGGTTGTTTGGGTTTTATTGCTAGTTATATTGTTGTGCCGACTGATGATGCCCAGATTGCCTGTTACAAAGCAAGCTATTTCTATTTATGGTCTAAGTAAAGGTTGATTTTAGTCGTTAGCTCACTATTAATAGTGCTTTAAAAGCTAGTTAATGCACTAACAATACTGTGATAATTAATGGTGGTCGTCTGAGTAAGTCATAGATTACCTTAAGTCTTCTTCTTAGCACCATATTGTTGGCTGTTAGTAATAAAAAGCAGGTTGTCCATGTAATAAATACCGCTGTGCGTACTTTGAAGTTTGCTAATCACGGCGTGCGATTGGGTTTTTTAGGCACAAAATCAGGTATTTATGGTCTGAAATTGGGTTTTCGAGCTATGAAATTAGGTATTCATGCTCTGCGATGGGGTTGTCGAGGTATTAAATCGGGTATTTAAGGTATGAAGTTGGGTTTTCGAAGTCAGATATTGGGTGTTCACGAGGTGCTATTGGGTTGTCGAGGCATAAAATGGGGTATACATGATCTGAAATCGGGTGATTAGGGCATGAATATCGGTAAGCCTATTAAATAGATAGGTCTATTTAATAGGCTATTAATCTGTTTAAAGATCAGGATAGGTTTGAGTAAGGTGTTTCTTAAAATGCGAGCTTAAAAGTATTGGCGTTATTGCCCAAAGATTAGTCTTTGTGGGGGCGACAAATTCGCCCCTACAGTTTTTCTAATCTTTAGCTGTGGGCAGTGAGGGTTTAGCGCAGCTAATGAATGCCAACATTTAGTTTAAAGTTAAGAGTATTTATGAGTTACTGGAAGCTTGTTAAGTGTTAATAAAGCAACAAAAAACCTAAGATGAATTATGCTATAATCCCAAGTTGAAAATTAAACCCAGTTCTCAGTAGTTATTGCAATGTTGTGTACATCACTGAGTACATCATCTATAAAATCCCAAATACATTCATGCTAGAAGCTTTAGAAACAAAGAGACGAAGAACTTTTGCTATTATTTCTCATCCTGATGCCGGTAAAACCACCATTACTGAAAAACTCTTATTGTTTGGGGGCGCTATTCAATTAGCGGGTTCTGTAAAGGGCAGAAAAGCGGCGCGTCATGCGACTTCTGACTGGATGGAAATGGAGAAAGAGCGGGGTATTTCGGTAACGACCTCGGTGATGCAGTTTGAGCATAAAGATTGCATTATTAATTTGTTAGATACTCCTGGGCATGAGGACTTTTCTGAGGATACTTATCGTACTTTAACCGCTGTCGATTCAGCGTTAATGGTGATAGACGTTGCTAAAGGTGTCGAAGAACGAACCATTAATTTGATGGAAGTATGCCGTTTGCGTACCACACCCATATTGACCTTTATTAATAAGCTTGATAGGGAAGGGCGTGAGCCTATCGAGCTTATGGATGAGGTTGAGACGGTATTAAAAATAAAATGCGCACCGATGACTTGGCCGATAGGCATGGGCAAGCGTTTTAAGGGTGTTTATCATTTATATAAGGATGAAATACATTTATTTAGCGCACAGCATGGTGGCAAAATTGCCGAAGCTGAAGTGATTAAAGGCTTACATAATCCCAAGCTTGATGAATTGCTTAATGATCAAGCTGAAGAATTACGAGAAGAGATTGATTTAGTCAAAGGTGCGAGTCATGAATTTAATCTCGAAGAATATTTAGCCGGTCAGTTATCGCCTGTTTTCTTTGGTTCTGCGATAAATAATTTTGGCATTATTGAATTACTCGATGCCTTTGCTGAATATGCGCCATCTCCCAGACCTAGAGCTGCTGAACAGCGCGAAGTGAATCCTAGTGAGGAAAAGTTTAGCGGCTTTGTTTTTAAAGTTCAGGCTAATATGGATCCTTCACACCGAGATAGGGTGGCTTTTTTAAGGGTTTGTTCTGGTAAATTTGATAAAGGGATGAAAATTTATCATGTGCGCTTAGGTAAAAGCGTGCAAGTCGCTAATGCCATCACTTTTCAGGCAGATACCCGGAAAAGTGTAGAAGAAGCCTATCCTGGTGACATTATTGGTTTACATAATCACGGCACCATTCAAGTAGGTGATACCTTTACTCAAGGCGAAACGCTTAAGTACGGCGGTATTCCTTATTTCGCCCCAGAATTATTTCGCCGGGTGATCTTAAAAGATCCGTTAAGAGCCAAAGCGCTACAAAAAGGCTTGGTGCAATTAACAGAAGAAGGCGCTACTCAGTTATTCAAGCCGTTAAAAAATAATGACTTAATTTTGGGGGCTGTTGGTATATTGCAGTTTGATGTAACGGCATTTCGACTTAAGGGTGAATATAATGTTGAATGTGTTTATGACGCCATTGCAGTTTCAACAGTGCGCTGGGTGAGTTCAGATAATGCTGCTAAGTTAGAAGAGTTTAAGAAAAAAGCCTTTGATAACTTAGCTGAAGATGGCGGTGGTTATTTAGTTTATTTGGCCAATAGTCGAGTCAATTTGCAATTAACCGAAGAGCGTTGGCCAGATATTAAATTTAGTGCAACTAGGGAGTTGTAATCAAACTATTTTGTATGTAGGGATAGATTTTCGGTGTTTAAGGACAGGTCGCGACCTGTCCCTACGGTTTTAAAAGTACTGTTGTCGCCCGTAATAAGACCATGCTAGCGCAGTGCGTGGAGGCGTTTTCGGCACAGAATACTGCTTATGCCGCAAACGCTTTACTCGCTTACGCTCTAAAAGTCTTATTCCGGCCTACCTATATTTAATTATGAGCAGTGACGCTTTGCGTAGAAACGATAATAGTTGTATACAACGATGAGCGTAGATTCATATATAATACTCAATTAATTTATTCCCTACTAAAAACAAATACATGACTAAAAAGAAAACAACGACCTTATTTGAAGACTCACTAACAGAGCTCGAACAACTCGTTAATCAGTTAGAGCAAGGTGATGTTTCTCTGGAAGAGTCATTAAAGTCTTTTGAACGTGGAGTTACCCTAACTCGGGTCTGTCAAAAAGCTTTGCAAGAAGCTGAGCAGAAAGTTCAAATTTTATTAGAAAAAAACGGCAATCACAGCTTGGAGCCCTTTACCGATGAGTAATGCATTAAAAGAATATTTCAGTCTTTGTCAAAACCGTGTCGAAAGAGCGTTAGACGAACGTTTACCTGGCGAACTCATACTGCCACAAAGACTGCATCAAGCGATGCGTTACAGTGTTTTGGAAGGTGGTAAGCGTATGCGTCCTATGTTGACTTATTGTGCAGGCAAAGCTTTAGGTATTGCGCAAGACGTACTCGATGGCCCCGCGTGTGCTGTTGAGTTTATTCACGTGTATTCTTTAATACATGATGATTTACCCGCCATGGATGATGATGATCTTAGACGTGGTAAAGCGACTTGTCATGTGGCTTTTGATGAAGCAACGGCTATTTTAGCCGGTGATGCTCTGCAAGCACTTGCCTTTGAAGTATTGGCTCATGATCCAAGTATGAATGCGACAGCCGAAAATCGTTTAAAGATGATTGTTGCTTTAACCAGAGCGAGTGGTTCTCAGGGTATGGTTGGTGGACAAGCTATTGATTTAGAATCGGTCGGTACGCAACTAACCTTGCCTGAACTCGAAAATATGCACATACATAAAACAGGTGCTTTAATTCGTGCCAGTGTCACTATGGCTACTTTGGCTAAGAGTGATGTTGATCCGATAGTGGCAACCAAATTGGATAATTATGCTAAATGCATAGGTCTATCTTTCCAAGTTAAGGATGATATTCTCGATGAAGAAAGCGATACGGCTACCTTAGGTAAAACACAGGGTAAAGACAAAGACAACAATAAACCCACTTACCCGGCACTGTTAGGTATGGCGGGGGCTAAACAAAAAGCCGAAGAGCTACATGAGATGGCACTACATAATTTAAGTGCTTTTGGTACAGAAGCTGATTTGTTGCGTGACTTATCTTTGTATATTATTCAGCGTAATCATTAATAACCAACTTGCTTACTTAGGATTTAGTCTGGATAATTAGCCTTAAATAAATAAACCAGACTATTTCCTCAGTAAAAGTAGCTTTATCAGATCATCATATCTATTGGCTTGATGATCTGTGAAAATGATGAGAGGTCATAGATTACGTGCCGACTCAAGGAATCGACTTATAAATGAATAAATCAGGTAATTATCCTTTATTAGAGAACATCAACAGCCCCGCCGATGTTCGTAATTTAAGTAAAGATCAGTTAAAGCCTTTAGCTAAAGAGTTGCGTGACTATTTAACGCATACCGTGAGCATTTCGGGTGGTCATTTTTCAGCAGGCTTAGGCACTGTTGAATTGACGGTGGCACTGCATTATGTTTTTGATACGCCTAGCGATCAATTAGTCTGGGATGTGGGTCATCAAGCTTACCCTCATAAAATCTTAACGGGTCGTAAAGAAAGAATGACCACTATCCGGACTCGAGATGGTGTTTCTGCTTTTCCTAATCGTTCAGAAAGTGAGTATGATGCCTTTGGCGTAGGGCATTCAAGCACCTCTATCAGTGCCGCTTTAGGTATGGCTATCGCTTCTGAATTGAAAGGTGAAGATAAGCAGATGGTCGCCATTATTGGTGATGGCAGTATTACCGGTGGCATGGCTTTTGAAGCCATGAATCATGCCGGTTCTATTGATGCGAATCTATTAGTTATCTTAAACGATAATGAAATGTCAATTTCACCGCCAGTAGGCGCCTTGAATAACTACCTGACTAAAATCTTATCCAGTAAATTCTATTCCTCAGTCCGAGAGGAAAGTAAAAAAGCCTTAAGTAAAATGCCGAGTGTTTGGGAATTGGCGCGTAAAACCGAAGAACACATGAAAGGCATGATCGTGCCAGGCACGTTGTTTGAAGAACTAGGCTTTAATTATATTGGTCCGATTGATGGCCATGATTTAGATATGTTAGTGCCGACTTTAGAGAATCTCAAAGCGATTTCTGGTCCGCGTTTTTTACATATCGTCACCAAAAAAGGCAAAGGCTATGCGCCAGCCGAGAAAGATCCGCTCGCTTATCATGGCGTACCGGCTTTTGATCCTAGCCAAGATAGTCTGCCTAAATCGGCTGCATCCATACATCCGACTTACACGGAAGTGTTTGGTAATTGGTTATGTGATATGGCTGCCAAAGATGAGCGTCTCTTAGGTATTACTCCTGCCATGCGTGAGGGCTCTGGTTTAGTTAAGTTTTCAGAACAATACCCTAAACGTTATTTTGATGTCGCGATTGCCGAACAACATGCTGTGACCTTAGCTGCCGGTCAAGCCTGTCAGGGTGCAAAACCTGTTGTCGCAATTTATTCAACTTTCCTACAACGGGGTTATGATCAACTCATCCATGATGTCGCCTTACAAAATTTGGATGTGTTATTTGCCTTAGATCGTGCAGGCTTGGTAGGCCCAGATGGCCCAACACATGCCGGCAGCTTTGATTACAGTTATTTAAGTTGCATTCCTAATATGTTGGTCATGGCACCAGCCGATGAAAATGAATGCCGACAAATGCTCAGTACCGGTTATTTGTTCGAAGGTCCTGCTGCGGTTCGTTACCCACGCGGTAAAGGTCCTGGCGTTACAGTTCAAGCCAGCTTAGATCCACTAGAAATCGGAAAAGCTGAGATTCGTCATCAAGGTAGTCGTATTGCCATTTTAGCGTGGGGCAGTATGGTCACACCGGCCTTAACGGTAGGAAAACAAATTAATGCAACCGTGGTTAATATGCGTTTTATTAAGCCTATCGATGAACAGTTATTGCTAGACTTAGCCAAAAGTTACGATGTATTGGTCACTGTTGAAGAAAATGTCATTGCTGGTGGCGCTGGCAGTGCAGTTAATAACTTTCTACAAGCCAAGCGCATATTGATGCCGGTCTTAAATATAGGCTTACCTGATAGCTTTGTCGAACAAGGTACGCGAGAAGAGTTATTG
>CAIZMK010000225.1 GCA_903934035.1 uncultured Methylococcaceae bacterium | reverse complement strand
CGAGTCTCTGGGTGGCGTTATCACTCCAGAAGAGTATGGGGCTATGGGCGTTGAGGGTAAGGGCTGAGTTGTAGTCGTAGTCGGGTTAGCGATAGCGTAACCCGACAATGTCGAAGTGTCTCGGCTTACGCTATCGCTAACCCAGGCAAAACTCGTGAGTTTTGACTCCAATACTGAGCGATATAATCTTTAAAGCACAATGTATTGCTTGCTTTTAGGAGTCAAAACTCGTGAGTTTTGACTCCAATACTGAGCGATATAATCTTTAAAGCACAATGTATTGCTTGCTTTTAGGAGTCAAAACTCATGAGTTTTGCTTAAAAAGCCAAAGCGTCGTAGGCGTTCGGGTTAGCGATAGCGTAACCCGACCAACAATAACGCTTAACTTATAGTTCAAATTCAGATGGCTGTAATCCGAGTTCTCTAGTAATTTTACTGGCTATGTTTTTTTCTTGAGCGTCAAAATTACCATCAGAAGCTGCGATAGCGATAATCATTCTAACGAGTAATCGAGCTGCTTCGTTATTAGACTTCATTTTACCAATGGCTTGATAAGCTTTAGCTTCGCCTATGTCTTTATCAAATTCTAATTGGCCGACAAATTCCTGGAAGGCTTTAATCACATCGCTAGTGGTAAAGACCGATAAGGCATCATTGCTTTCAATGAATTTAATCATTTTTTGTTTTTCTTCAGAAGTAATACTGCCATCAGCCATAGCAATCAATGCTGAACCCGCCATAGCGGCATTTAGAAAATCTTTATTTTTAAATTTTAAAGCTTCTGTTTTTAATTCATTGGCTTTAGTTTTTAGTTGACTTAAAAAGCTATCAAAACTCATGTTGTGCTCCTAGTTATAGTGGGTAACGGTTATAGTGAGGATATTAGAACATTAAAGTTAAAGTTCTAGACATTCTTTTAGCGGCACTTGATCATTTAGACCATAACAATGCTGTCGATTTAGTATGTTTTCTGCCCATTGCCAATGAGTGGCTACTTCACACATGGCATCGTGCATTTTAAAAACGGCCGGTGCTGTTTGCTCACATAAGGCGTGAGCCATTTCATAGTCTTCGTAATCAACGGCAAAAGCTGATTCTATTAATGGCACTTGTGTTGGATGTATAGCTGTTTTTCCAATTAGACCATGAGCTAAATCCAAGGCTATTTCTTTTTGTAAAGTGACAGTGTCATTTAAGTATTCAAAGACGGGTGCCGATAAGGCAAAGCCATAAGGTTTAAAAATAGTGGCTAGCTGGGAAATAACATGACCTAGCGGTGTTTCATACAGTGTGTAAGATCTGGCTCTACGAAGACCTAAAAGATTCATTAAATCATTGCCGCCTATTCTTAAGCTTATGATGTGCTCGGCTATTTCTTCTTGCGATAAGGCTTGCCTTAATTCAGTCATGGCGCAACTATCAAACACATCTCGGGTTTCTAGGGTAGGCATCACTTTAAAAGGTGTGTCTTTTAATTGATCAAAATAAGCATGGAATACGCTTTCGTTAAATTTTGGTAATACAAAACCATCTATCTTTTCGATATCCGGTAAGTCTAATAAACGCGCTAAAATCTCAGGATTTCTAGCACGAATAAAACGATAACGATGGCTTGATTCTTTAAAGCCTTGTAAGCATAAACCTAGATGTCGAAGGCAGCTATCGACATCAATGTTTGATACAGCATCTTCAGTACAAAATATCATAGAGCGTAGCATCGGATATTTGTCGCCATTGGCAATTTCTATAATATCACGGCGATTTCCTGGCATATAAAGCGGAGCGCCGAGTTGCCAAGGTGAAAATGATTTTAAGACTGTATTCATAAATTAAGCTCTTTGATTAAGGCAACGGCACGATACGGTAAGTCTTCTAAAACGATAATGGGTGTGGCTTTAGCTTGCGCTAGCCAACGCAAGTGTAGAGATGCTTCGCAATTTAAATCTTGTAGTAATAATAATTGTGTCTCACGGCGTAATAGTGCCCGAGTTGCTTCACCTATGCCGGGTTTAATGTAATTAGGACGGCTAATATTATAGTGTTGACTAACCCAATCTAAAAATTGCTGGGATTGGTTTTGCAGATCGAGTCGAGACTTAACTTGGGCTACTAGTTTGTCTTTTAAGCTTGGCCACAAACTATTAACCTTGGTAAGCAGTGTATCAATAAAATATGACGATAAATCGTGTTCACTAAATCGATCATAATAAACGCAGCCATGAAAGTCGGTGCTGTTGGCTGCTAGATCAGGGTCATAAAATGAACGACTGACTAAACCCGAAATAGTTGCATTCAGTATAGCAGAAGGAATTAAATAATCTTCTGAAGAAGGTGCGACCGTCGCCCAGCCCGATAAATCCGTTAATACATAGAGTTCAGGTGGAATAGTAATGCCGTCACTGATTGCAAAGGCTTCTAGGCTGGCTTTTAATTGTCTTGAAATGACACCTTTACCCGTCCAGCCATCCACAAACACTAAAGATTCGGGTGAGTGCTTTTGTAAAATGTAACGGAGCGCATTTGCATCGATTCCGACATCTCGTAAGATGGAGATAGAGTAATGTTCAGCCTGAATATTGAAATGGCGCTTTAATATATGTTTAAGCAATACGCCTACTGGTGTTCCTGCACGCGCTAAGGAGACCAAAGTGATGCCCTGGGGACGTGTTGTAATAATGCTTTGAGCTAATAACAACAGATGTTCTGCCATTGTGGCCTGATTCAATTCCAGTGCTCTATAAAACAACGGTAAATAATCATCTGCCGGCAATGCTTCATGGCTGAGCATTTGCGAATAATGTTTTTTACCTGATTGAATCAGCGCTTCTTTGATATGTACCGGTGTGTCGGGTAAAGACATCGGCTGCAATAAAAACTGTACATCATTTAAGGTATAGCTACCTGTGAATGGAAGGGTCTCAGTCATTTTGAACTAGCCAAGGTATTAAATAATTGGGTGTTTTTTGGAATGAGTGCGTAATCACATAGGCTCATAAAAGGGGCATCAGTATGGCTGTCGCCAGCACCAAAAGTTAATAGCTCAGGGTGTTGTTGTTTGTATTGAGCCATTAAATAACTCACTGCACTTTCTTTGTTGATGATTTTTGGTAATACCGCCAAATTGTTGCCATTTAAATGCCAATATAAACTGCCATCTTGTATGTGCGGGTGCAACTTAATAATATAGTTTAATAACGGTGTTAAGGCGATTTCTGTCGCTTCAACATGCTTAATGACTCCGTACCAAGTTATATCAAAGTCTTCTATTAATTTGGTTTTATAACCGTTATCTTGCTGGCAATAAATGATGATAGCTTGCCATAGCTCTAGAAGTTTTTCGTGATAAACCGGTAAATTTTGTTTCATGTTGGTCATCCAGACCTGATCTATTTCACGTTGTTTAGTTAATATAACCGCACCATGATTTAAAACAACTTCTTCTTGAAAGGGTAGGCTGACGCGATCAAAGGCAAGGCTGTCTCGGCCAGTGACTGCAACAATTTTGAAACCTTGCGCTAGCCAGTGCCATAACCATTGTTGTTTCTGCGTCGCATAGGAATTACCTGTGCCATCAGCTAAGCTAGCTCTGACCTGAAGATGGGGGTCATCTGCGCCTAAAGGACATTTTCTTAAGGTTTGAAATAAGGTGTCATCAAGGTCTAAAAAAATGTAACTTTGCATGGTTGTCGTCTTGGGGTTGAAGTTCAAATCTAGCACTGATGGCATGCCAATCGTGTAAGCGTTCGATAAGAGCCGGTAGTAGTGGCGTTTCGTGGCAAAGTATAATGTCTCGGTAATGTTCTGGATTCAGGTTATAAATGAAATTAGTTATGTTGTCTTGGTAGTTGTCTTCAAATTGACAGGCTATGGCAATATCATTACCCACATGAATAGGTGAGCGTGTAGTGCTTTGTACTTTAACTTTAAATCCCGCGTTCTCAAGACTACGTCCCAGTAAATAAGCGGGAGCATTGCATTCGCCAGTCCCTAAAACCAAGAGTGGGCGTGGGTCATTAGACTCTTTGCTCAAACCACCCTGGTATAAGTCCCCTAAGACATTAACGTCTAAATGAATAGGGGAGGCAATGCCTAGACGCCCCGGCCAAGCTAATAAATGTTGCTTACATTCGCTGTTGCCCGAAACATTAACGGTTATGTTATCAATAGCGGTATTAGCACAATCTTCAAAGTGTAATAAGCCTTGTCGAAAACAGAGCCATTCTACTGCCACTCCAGCTTGCGCTTCTAAGGCGGAACGATCATCGGGATGGGCAAAATTCACCAAACTCACGATAAATACCTTTTTTAATTGAGTATTCACTGCTTGATAAGCTTTGATCAGTCGTAAAAAAGTTTTACCCGTACTAATTTCATCGTCGATCAAGACCAGAGTTTCTGCATTTAAAAACTGCTTTCGATAATCAGGTTGCACAGGATAATACAGAAAGAAGTCAGTAGCATGACTATGGGCTTCTTCAAATTCCAAGCGTTCAATACCATCCAAATGATAACGAGTAGTTTGTAAAAATAAAGCCTTAGTCATGTTTTCTTGGTAAGCAGCCTCGAAGACACCATAACCCAGTCCGGTAGCCGTTTCTGCCATGCCTATCCATAGCGAACTTTTGCCGATACCCGCCTTAAGCACCTCTCGTGCTAAGGCGCGGTAAGACCAGCTCATGAGTTTAGGAGAAACAGGATAGTGTTTGCCTAGCACTTTACTGACCAATAAAAACTTACGCTTACTACTGACGCGTGCTGCAAAGCCAAGTAGTCGCTTTAGTGGTATACGACCAGGTTGCACTTCTAAGCGCAGTGTGCCGGTATCTAATTCGATAGTGACGGTTTTCTTCATGATTTATTTGAATAGCAAGATTTAACTGCGTTTTATGTAGATCGGGTTAGCGATAGCGTAAGCCGACCTGTCACTTTCTTTTTTTAAGCAAAACTCATGAGTTTTGACTCCTAAAAGCAAGCAACACATTGTGGTTTAACGGTTATATCGCTCAATATTGGAGTCAAAACTCACGAGTTTTGCCTGGGTTAGCGATAGCGTAAGCCGAGACACTTCGGCATTGTCGGGTTACGCTATAGCTGACTACGTAACTGTAAGTTATCAAAGTATAACGGGTGTATTAATTTCCGTTACTTTTAAACCATATTGAATAACTGGGTTTTGAATAATATCGCCTCTAATACTCTGCAAGGCGATCTTCGCTAGATTCGCTCCCGATAAACAAGCCATGCCAAAGCCGCCAGAAGGCCGTGGGTTTATTTCTAATAAACGAACGCCGTGTGCGCCTTCTTTAAACTGAATATTAAATAAACCATTCAGTTGATAATGAGCTGTTAATCGCGTCACCATATCTTCAATATCAGCGTTGTTATCTATAATTTGACCGTAGCCTGCTAATAGAGGTTTTTTGCGTTGTACGGCGCACAACAACTCTCCATGTCGGCCTGCACAATCAACGCTCCACTCATGACCGCCCAAATGCTCCATAACCAGTAAAGTATCGAATTCTGGGGTATTGTTCATACCTGAGCGAAGTTCCTGTAAGGGGATTTGGTATTCAATACCCTTAAGTAGTTGGCTGATGCTATCGCGCTGTGTATCTAAGACACGAAAACCTAAACCAAACACTGACACAGCTGGCTTAACGCAAAGCTTCTCATGTTTGAGTGATAATTCAGCCACGGCAACATCAAATTCATCAGTATTATTAACGGCGATGAAATCCATGGGCTTTGCTACATCAGGATTTAATTGATTGTAAAAATCGGCTTTATTATGCAGTAGCGTCAGTGTTTCATAATCGGCTACAGACAGTACTTGAGTTCCAGTCGCCAAAAATAAATCATGATGTTGACTAATGAGAGTGGCTTCTCTTCCCGGCCAAAATAACTGTATGTTATGGTGCTGGCAGAAGTCCACACACCATTCTAGGTAGGCGGGGCCGGTTAAGTCGGAGGGTTCAAGATAGCATTCATCTGCAGCCAAAAAGGCTGCAGCGTTATT
>CAIZMK010000224.1 GCA_903934035.1 uncultured Methylococcaceae bacterium | reverse complement strand
TAGACATTTTGTCTAAGCAACTCAAAGAAGCCGAGATTGATCGTAGCTCACGTGGTGAACAAATAGAATCCCTTTCGTTCATGCTAAAGGAATCTGAATCCGATCGAACTGCACGATGGGCGCAAATTGAAACACTTACGTCATTAGTCAATGTGGCGCACACCGACTCATTAAAATTGATTGATAAAATAAGAACTATGACCGCCTTAAATCAAGAACTAAACCTTGATTGTGCAGCGAAAAATATAGAGTTTGAACTCCTTATGACAGATTTAAGAACCATGTTTAGTCGGCGTGGTTTTAATATGATGACGCGCATTTCAGATTGGCCAGAAGTCAAAGAATTAACAAAATGGATTGAAAAACCAAATGAATAAAAAGATTGGCGTCATTGCTGTAGATTTAACACCAGTATTACCCGGTGGCGAGAATGGCGGTGCAAAAATATTTGTGCTGGAGTTGTTGAGCCGCCTAGCCGAAATGAAAGTCGACACACAATTTATATTGCTAACACAAGCAGCATCGCATGAAGAGTTGGCGATAATGGATAGTGTCAATATGCGTCGATTAATGGTCGTCGATCCTGTTGAAAAAAATCGCTTTCAACCACACTTACAAGGCATAGCTTCGAAAATATTACCTTATTTACCTAGCAGGCTGCGTAGGTTGGTTAGTCGTTTAGGCTACCAATTAAACAAGAAGCTAAAGCATAGTGGTACCGGTTCGTTGTTACGCGACATGCAGGTTGATCTGCTTTTTTGTCCTTTTACAGCCCCCTCTTATTTTGAATCAGGGATTGCCACAGTCTGTACAATTTACGATTTACAATACAAAACGTATCCTGAATTCTTTACAGTAGCGGATGTAGCTAATAGAGATCGTACTTTTATTGAGGCTTGTCGTAGAGCAACAGTACTCACTGCAATATCTGATTACTCACGGGACTCCGCCATTGCTCACGGCAATCTTGAGCCATCACAGATACGTACTATTTATTTACGTATGGCGCAGCGCATTGCGCCGAGCACTGAAAATGACAACGATGTTTTGAATCGTCTTAACCTAGCCCCTCAGCGATACTTGATTTATCCTGCCAATTTTTGGAAGCATAAAAATCACGAAATGTTACTCACGGCCTTTGCTATGGCTAGGCATGATGGTTTAGCTGAAGACATTAAACTGGTTTGCACTGGCGCGCCCGGAGTAAGGCAAGAATGGTTAATGAGTGCGGCACACTCCATGAGCCTGAGTGACCATGTCATTTTTCCTGGCTATCTGCCTAATGCTGAATTAGCAACCCTGATGGCTAATTGCACTGGTGTGGTATTCCCCTCGCTTTATGAGGGCTTCGGTTTGCCTGTCATTGAAGCTATGGCGGCAGGCGTTCCGGTGGCGTGCAGCAACATCACGTCACTACCTGAAGTAGCAGTCGATGCGGCTATTCTTTTTGATCCACGTGTGCCCACCCAAATTGTACAAGCGATGGTTGCACTGGTGGAAGATAAAGCCTTACGTACACAACTCATTCAAACAGGACTTCAACGTGCAGCTGAATTTTCAGATGGAGAGCGTATGGCAAGAGAATACTGGGAGCTCTTTCAGCATGCTTTTGCCAATGTGAAACATGAAAATATGCTGACAGGTGCCTATGCTGATGGCTGGATAGGGCGGTGTATTACTATACAAGTTGCGCCATCATTAACTAAGCAAACATTGGATTTACAATTTACAGCACCCGAATGGCTGCCGCAAAAATGCTTTACAGTACAAACAAGCCAAGGCGGAAAAAATCAAGGCAGTCCTGTTGTATTTGAACGAGGTAATAATGCAACGTTATCTTTGCCCGTAGAGGCTAGTGGTGGTTGTTTCGAAATTAAGATTGGCCCTGCTTTTATACCTGCCCATTCTGGACATGGAGATGATCATCGAGAGCTCTCAGTCATATTACAAAATTGCGCTGTTGTTTATGCCGATGGCAACTATGACGAACTATTCCCAGAGGAAGTAACACTATGAAAGTCAGTATGATCAATTCAAGTTATAGGTTTATAAGGAATCTTTATCGCCCTTGGCAGATTGTGTTGGCTTTGAGCGGCTATGGTTTGCACCAAAAATCAGCAAAGAATTCGTAGATGTTGATTAACCAATTGCTCCTGGCAGGCGAATCCCAAACCTTGGAATTCAAGTCTAGTTTTGATAAAGCCACTATTGAATCATTGGTAGCCTTTGCCAATGCGCAGGGCGGAACAATACTGGTGGGTGTTAGCGATGCGGGCGTAGTTTTAGGTGTCACGCCAGGCAAAGAAACATTGAATGAATGGTTGGGGCAAATCAAATCCGCGACCAGTCCCGCACTTATTCCCGATATAGAGACCTACAACGAACAGGGCAAAACGATAGTCGTCATCCGCATGGGTGAATTTCCGGTCAAACCAGTCAGCACGCGTGGTCGATATTATAAGCGCGTAGCCAGCTCCAATCATCAGCTTGCCTTGGGCGAAATTGCCGACCTGTACATGCAATCGCTACAACTTTCATGGGATGCGCATCAAGCCGGTATCCACACGCTTGACGCCTTATCCCTGCCTAAGATTAAACGCTTCATTAGCCAAGTAAACGACAACGGTCGCTTCGCTTTGGAAAGCACCGACTTTGCTGCATTGGAAAAACTCAACTACATCGTCAACGGCCACCCCACATGGGCGGCCATGCTACTGTTTGCCAAAGAACCAATACGCCATCATGTCCACATTGGCCGCTTCAAAACGCCCAGCATGATTATCGATGACCGCCAATTTACCGACACGCTTTTTGAAGTCGTTGAGCAGTCGATGAAATTCATTATCTCTTACATCAGCGTCGCATTTGAATTTGATGGCAGCATCCAGCGTAAAGAGCGCTTTGCCTACCCTCTACCCGCCTTGCGTGAAGCGTTGCTTAACGCAATCGTCCACCGCAGCTACACCGATGGGTCTGACATCCAGATCAAAATATTCGACGACAAAATATCAATATTCAGTCCCGGTACCTTTTACGGAGGTATCAGCGTGATCGACATTCAAACTGATAACTACCGCTCCAGCCTACGCAACAAGCTGGTTGCCGAGGGCTTTTACCTCACCGGCAACATTGAAAAATACGGCAGCGGCTTTATCCGCATCCGCAAGGCCTTACAGGATTACCCTGAAATTGATTTTGAAATCAAAGAAGTTTCCGGCGGCGTGATGGTAACGTTTACACAACGTGGCGGAGTAAGTGGCGGAGTAAATGACCTTCTTGTATACGTTCACTCGCGCCCCGGTCAACGCTCAAGTGAAATAGCCGCTGCGTTAAATATCCCCCAGCGAACCATAGAGCGTGGGCTCAAACAACTTAAAGAAAATGGAACAATCGAATTTAGAGGCGCAGCCAAAACGGGTGGCTATTACTACTTAGGCACAGACGAATGAAAATTATGCCAAACAACACTCCACTTAATTATGGACGCGATCACCAAATCGTTGTTGATAGCAACTATGACGAATTAAACCCAGAGAAAGTAACACTATGAAAATCAGTATCGTCACACCCTCCTATCAACAAGGGCAGTTTATTGAGCGAACATTACAAAGCGTAGCAAGCCAAATGAGCCCCGACTTTGAAATTGAGCATGTCGTCTTCGATGGCGGCAGTTCTGATAATACGGTTGAAATACTCAAACAGTTTAGACCAGCAGTGCGTTGGCTATCAAAAAAAGACAACGGTCAAACCGATGCGGTCAACAAAGGTATTCGTGATACCGATGGAGAAATTATTGGCTGGCTTAATTCTGATGATATTTACTACCCAAATGCAATTGTACGGGTAGTCGCTTATTTTAATGCCCATCCGGAAATAGATGTCGTTTATGGTATGGCTGACCATATTGATTTGGAAGATCATGCTTTTGAATCTTACCCATCAGAACCATGGAATTTTGATCGGCTTCAAGAAACGTGTTTTATTTGTCAACCGGCCTTATTTTTTCGGCGGCGAGTTATTGAACAGTATGGCGTGCTTGATGAGTCACTAAACTACTGTATGGATTACGAATACTGGCTAAGATTGGGTAAAGCGGGTGTAAGTTTTGGTTATCTTGAAGAAAAGTTGGCTGGCTCTAGGTTGTATGCAGATAACAAAACGCTAGGTTCACGAGTAAAGGTACACAGAGAAATTAACACTATGTTTAAGACATTGTTTGGAAGAGTACCTGACCGGTGGTTATTCAATTATGCACATGTGCTATTTGAAGAAAACTCATCAACTCAATTTGGCTTGTCACGAAATGTTTATATTAGCTTGCAAAGTATATGGGCCTCGTTAAAGTGGAATCACAAGCTATCGACTAGTATGTTAAAGCAGATTAAGCAATGGCTGGGGCTTTGATAATTATGTCGCTATTTTTGCAATTAAATTAATAAATAATGTTATGAATATTGGTTTCGATATTTCTCAAACAGGTGCCGGTAAGGCTGGCTGCGGGTATTATGCTCATGCAATGATTAAAAGTTTGTTAGAGTCTGCGCCTAAAAATCGATATAGACTTTTCCCTAGTTTTGGTGACTTTTATTGTGATCCACTGATGCCTATTTTAAATCCTTATTCAGGTGCTGATGTACATTATGGTCCACGACATATAGCTAGGGAAACGGCTGGAAAGTTTTGGACAGCATCAGAATTAGAGACTTCTCTGGGCAATCCTGATATTATCCATGCCAATAACTTTTGGTGCCCAACGCAATTGACATCAAGTCGCCTGATTTACACCTTTTATGATATGAACTTCCTTGTTGAACCCAGTTGGACAACAGAAACTAATAGAGTCGGTTGTTTTGATGGTGTTTTTCGTTCAGCAATGGCCGCTGATTGGGTGGTCGCTATTTCAGAAGCTTCACGGGCGCATTATTTACGTATATTTCCACATTTTCCGCAAGAACGCGTCAGGGTCATTTATCCTAGTTCACGATTTTTAGATGCTTCTGCTCAAGGTGAGCGACCCAAAGCTTTAGATAAGATCGCTAAGCAAGGTTTTTGGTTGAATGTAGGTACTATTGAGCCTAGAAAAAATCAACGAAGACTTGTTGAGGCTTATGCCAGTTACCTAAAGCAAGGTGGAAAACCTATGCCATTGGTATTAGCCGGCGGCAAAGGCTGGTTGATGGAAGATTTTAAGAAACATTTAATCGAATTAGGAATAGACGCGCACATAATAATGACCGGTTATGTAACGGACGATGAGCTGATTTGGCTATACCGTAATTGCTATGCCAATCTTTATCCTTCGCTATTTGAAGGCTTTGGCTTACCTGTTTTAGAAGGGATGCAATTTGGTGCGCCAACCATCACTTCAAATTCAACTTCAATTCCCGAAGTAGCTGGTGATGCAGCTATTCTAATTGATCCAGAAGATGTAGAGGGTTTATCGCAAGCTATGTTGCGACTAGCTAGCAATAGAGAAGAAAGGGATCAATTAAGTAAATCCGGGGTAAAACAAGCTGAGAGCTTTAACTGGCAGAATAGCACGACTGCATTAATACAATTGTATGAAGAGGCTTTGGCTTCGCCAAAACGATGAATTAACGCTTTGAGGTTACATTAAAATTAGGAATCACCCCTCATTATTGTTTACATCGTAAAAAAATCAGGACGTTAATTGAAAACACATAAGATATCAATTTTTAAAAAATTAGAATTTTCAACAAGTTTTATCCGCAAAGAAATGTGGTTGTCAGGTATTTTTTTAGGCATAGTAATTTTTTTGCTTTGGTGTTGGGTATACGGTCGAACCTCCATCTTTGCGTGGCAAACACCTTTGTCGTACGGTGGCGATGCTTGGCTGGTTTTGGGCTTTGCGAAAGCATATATGGATGCAGATATTTTTCCTGTCGCTTATAAATGGGTGGCGCACCTTAATGCCCCTTTTTCTGCCAATTGGAATGATTATCCATTAACGGAAGAATTTATCTTCGCCAGCATGGGTTGGTTGGGGAAAGTGATGGGGTTATTTGCTGCTGCTAATTTTATGGTATTACTGGCGCACTTATTAGCGGGACTGTCCTTCTGGTATGTGGGTAGAGAATTGAAATATAGGCCTGCATTTGTATTCGCTGGGGCTATCCTTTTTGCCTTCTCCCATTACATTGTTTGTCGCAGCTTGCCGCATATCGTGTTGTCCTATTATTGGCATGTACCGTTAATCCTGTTGGTAAGTTGGTGGGCCTATTCATCTACGACTATTCAAACTAAGAGCCGGAAATGGTTAGTAGCGGTCGCGGTCGCCGTAATTTCGGGTACGCTTAACCCTTACTACACAGGAATGTTCCTGCAATTTCTTGGGTTTGCGGTTTTGCTTCATCTTGCCAGAAAACAATATCATCTAATCAGCTTTCCTTTATTGATGCTTGGGCTGACTCTGGGAAGTTTTCTGATTATGAATGGCGATACTCTAAGCTACTCATGGCTTTTCGGGAAAAACCCTAGTGCAGTCACTCGTATTTTAGGCGAGCTTGAACTCTATGCTCTAAAGATTCCCGATTTGATATTTCCACCCGCATATCATCGGTGGCATGCTTGGGCGCAATATGGGCAGAATCATTACTTTTTACCGAGGATGATTAAAGGCGAAATGGAATCCTCATACCTTGGCATAATGGGATTGATCGGGTTGGCGTGGTTGGCCGGTGCTGCTCTGTACCGCCTGCTTCAAGGCAGATTGCAACTTATACCAGTGCATGCATGGCAATTTCTTTGGGTTTTGCTCTATTCTCTTGTAGGGGGGATTAATCTTCTTTTAGGAACATTTGGATTTATTTTGTTTCGTGGTACCAACCGCTATAGCATCGTTATATTGGCGATAGTGCTACTCTTTCTGGTGCGTCAACTTTCAAGAAAATGTCCAGATAAATGGGTGCTACCCCTTGCATTAGGAGTTGTAATCATTGGTTTGTGGGATCAGTTGCCACCAAAAGTTTCAGATATACAAATTCAACAAACCTCTGGTTTTTTAAAATCAGATCGTAATTTCGCAAAAGAATTAGAAGCACAAATGTTGCAAAGTACGATGATATTCCAATTGCCGGTAATTGCTTTTCCAGAGTATGGCACATTTAAGCAAATGGCTGATTATGAGCATTTAAGACCATATTTGTTTACGCAGCATCTACATTACTCGTATGGGACTAATAAGGGTCGTAGCGATGCTGATTGGCAAATGGAGCTTAGTAAGTTAACGCCCACAGAAATGGCTACTAAATTAGAAAGTTATGGATTTGGTGCGGTTATGATCAATCGAAAGGGATTCGAAGATAAAGGCGTAAAACTAATAAGTGAGCTTTTTAATACAAATAGACCTGTTCTTTCTGATAACGGAGAATTAATTTCCATCAGATTAAATCCAGCGGTTACAACTATTTCACCAACGGTTTATAGTAATGGCTGGTCTGGCTATGAAGGGGATCATCGATGGGCGGTATCAAAACGCGCCGAGATCAATCTATGGAATAATGGTAATATACCCAAGTCGGTAACCATTGAGTTTAGCTTAAATACTCTAAAGCCCAGAAATGTAAAGATTGGCATAAATGATAAAATATTGCAGAATGCTTCATTGGGTATCAGTGGCGTAGCAGTTAATTTAAAGTTGAATAATATTATCCTTGAGCCCGGTCAAAACACTTTTTTTATTGAGACGGATACCCTCCCAGAACTTCCTGGAAACGGAGATCCACGAAAAATATCATTTGGCATTTCCAATTTTGTAATTAAAGAAAACTAAAAATGACAATCAAAAATAAGTGGGATACCACAATATGGATTGCCCTGTGTCTGCTACTTTTTACTGTGGTGCTTTCACCAATCTTGCACTGTGGATTCATTAATGATGACGTCCTCAGCTCATTAACTTACGAGATTGTTCATTCGACGTTTCATGGATCTTTAATCGACATGATTAAATTTTATTCATACCAATGGGCTATAACTCATGGTCGGATATTTCCGATGGCTTTGGCGACGAGTTATACCACTTTGTATTACCTGGGTTGGAACCCATTTTATATAAAATTGTTTAGTATTTTTTTTGTTCTTTTGGTCAGTCTTTCTTCATGTCGTTTGGTTTATCGCCTGACTGATTCTCGATCAGTAGCTTTATTAACATTGTTGATGCTTCCCATAACCATTCAGACTCGAATTGGAAACGAAGCTATTTTGTCTAACGTGCCGTTACTTCTTATTTCTTTGCTTTTTATTTTTGAACAAACGATTGCTTTTGATACCTATTGCAAAACCGGAAGTCGTGGTGCCCTGATATGTTCTTGGGCACTATTTGTCTTGGGCTTGCTGACCTATGAAGTATCAATGATTGCAATACTGTTGAATGGGGTTATTCTGTTAAAGTACCGCATTGGCTTCAAAAAGGCCGTACAGTTATCGTTTTTTCATGTCAGTACCCTATTGTCGTACCTCGGGATAATCCTGGTTTTGAGGCAGAACGTCACACAGGTTTACGGAGGCGTTGCGATTGGCTCTTTGTCAGTGGCCTTGAAAAGTTTTCTGATTAACCTCTATGCCTGTTTACCCTTTAGTTATTGGTTAAGTGATCCTTATAAAATTTTTGGTAGCCAATTGATAATTGATTCAGACAAGATAATCCTCTGCTTTCTGCTTGGGGCGTTATTTCTAATTCTCTGGACGCAACTTATCCAGAGTGTAATTAAACTCCGTAAAATTCGCGAAATAAGGAAGTCATATCAGTGGTCCTTGATGTGCGGATTAATATTAATGATTGCCCCGGCAATTCTAATGGCCTTATCTGCTCGTTATCAGCAAGAAATCAATAAGTTTGGAATGGCTCATCTTCCCGGTTTAATGCAAGCGTTTGGATCGGCAATGGTTATCGCAATTGGGTTGAGTTGGGGGATAGAAAAGTTGCGAAACAAGCGCTTATTATGGGGAATTAGCTTGACGGTTGGCGTTATATTGTCTTTAGCTGTTAGCTTAAGCAGATCGAATCATGAAAGAGTGGTTGCCGTTCAAAACCGCGGTTTCGACACTGGGTCCAGGGCGCTGTTTGTCGGAGCGCTTCGTGCAGGTCTTCTGGAGACCATACCTGATGGGGCGATACTTGTATTCGATCGAATTCCCTACTGGCTTCAACCCGAGTTGGTGCCGATGTTCAGCGGAAAGCAGGTTGCCCTGAAGAGTATGGCGGATGTAAACGTTAAGTTGCTCGAAGTACATCATAATAAAGATACGGCAGATAGTTTGGGTAAAGTCTTTTTTCACATACGATGGCAAAAAATGGCTGGACTTGAAACTTGCAGTTCATGTGGGTTGGTTTCAATTGCACAAGTAAAAGTATTGAAGAATATCTCACAAGAAGGGCTGGTAACAAAACGAATCATTGAGCATGATCTGGTTGCCTTTAGCAATAGTCCAGACTTTGCAAATGCTCAACTTGGTATATCAGGCCATCCTGTAGTGGATAAACAGGTACTTTCTCGGCAAGTCAGTTCACCACTGCTTTATGATGGATTGAGTAAATATGATTCATCATGGCATCGCTGGCGAAGTCAGGATGAATCATTCGCGGATTTGATGCTGACTATTGGAGATGTCAAAAATTGGGGACGAGCAGTTTTTGGGATAAAATCCGCTTTGAACCCTGATAGCATAACCGTCACGCCATACGAAAAAATGATGGATGACTCTGATCAAAGAGTTATCGGAACTGGTAGCTATTTTGAGGCAGAATGCAATGGCTTCGGTTTTGAGAGCATTGCGAACACCGGCATCCAATTAAGCAGTCTTCCAATAAAGATACCCTTTATGGTGTCTTTTTGGGTTAAACCAACTGGTACACAATTACAAAATGCCACGATCATATCAAATCATGCTAATTTCAAGGGCATTACCCTGGAACTTGATGGTAGTGCGGATGGCGATAGTTATAATTTCAGCGCAGGGAATGGGAGTAATTGGATTGGTGGCAGTTCCTTAAAAATTGAGCCTAATTTATGGAGTCTAGTTATACTGAAAATTGATAAAGATGGGATTGGTGCAGTGGTACATAATAAGATAAAAACATCACGATTGGAATTTCCTGGCATTGTTTTATTAGGAGAGGAACCTTTGCATTTAGCTAACTGGGTAGTCGGAGACCGTGCCTTTAATGGAATAATCACTAGTTTTGAAATACGTCAGGAAAGCGTACCCAAACAACTCCCGGTGAACATAGCAGGATATGTTCCTTGTAAATAAATGAAAGCAATTTTTCTTTTTATAAATTCAGTAAGTGAGTATTTATAGTTGTTTAGATTCAACCAATAAGTACAATTTATTTTTATAATTAAAATGGTTAACTACATTGAAGTCATCGTTAAATTTAAACAACTATTTTAAATCTGATGCATATAAAATATATTAAGGATACAAGATGAAAGCAGTAATTCTGGCCGGTGGTCTCGGAACCCGAATATCCGAAGACACCTCAACACGACCCAAGCCTATGATTGAAATCGGCGGCAAACCGATTCTTTGGCACATCATGAAGTCATATTCCCATCATGGCATTAATGATTTCATCATTTGTTGCGGTTACAAGGGTTATGTGATCAAGGAGTATTTTGCCAACTACTTCTTGCACATGTCTGACGTGACGTTTGACATGGAGCATAACCAGATGGAAGTCCATCAGCGGTATGCCGAGCCTTGGAAAGTAACCTTGGTGGATACCGGCGAAGAAACCATGACCGGCGGCCGCTTAAAGCGCGTAGCCGATTACGTTAAGGATGAGGAACTATTTTGTTTAACCTATGGTGATGGTGTCAGTGACGTTAATATTACCGAGCTGATTGCTTTTCACAAAGCGCAAAATGTAAAAGCCACGTTAACAGCAACATTACCACCGGGTCGTTTTGGTGCTTTGGATTTATCAGGCAATAAAGTCAACAGCTTTGTGGAAAAACCTCAAGGTGATGGTGCCATGATTAATGGTGGTTTTTTTGTACTGTCACCCAAAGTGCTTGATTATATCACCGGTGATAAAACGATCTGGGAGCGTGAGCCTTTAGAACGACTTGCCCAAGAGGGTAACTTGGCGGCCTTTAAACATAATGGCTTCTGGCAACCCATGGACACCCTGCGGGACAAAGTGCATCTTGAAGAGCTCTGGCAAGCCGGCAAAGCGCCATGGAAGATCTGGTAAAGGCAGTTGATGGCTTATCGTTGAATGTTGATAAAAGAGAAGTTATGGTTACAACTATAAACAATCAACCATCTACCGTTTTTCCACATGAAAAACTCGAAGCTTGGCGGCTTGCCAAGGATTTGGCTGTAAGAGTGTATTTGCTTACCGCCAGTTTTCCGAAGGATGAGCGATTTGGATTAGTGGATCAAATGCGTAGAGCGGGGGTGTCGGTAATGTCCAATTTGGCAGAAGGCTGTGGACGCACAAGTCCCAGAGATCCGGCGCATTTCTCACAAATTGCTTTTGGTTCTTTGCTTGAGCTTGATGCTCAGCACCAACTTGCACTTGATTTGGGATTTTTAAATACAGATGATTATCAAGGTATCCGTCTTTCAGTCTTAGAATTAATAAAGAAAATATCTGCTCTACGCGCATCACAATTAAAGCGAGCTGCACAATGAAATCAACTATCAACCACCCACTATCAACGAGCACTTTTTGGCAAGGTAAAAAAGTTTTACTAACCGGTCATACTGGCTTTAAAGGCAGTTGGTTATCACTTTGGTTGCAAGCGATGGGCGCTGAAGTAATCGGTTACGCTTTAGCACCACCTACTAATCCCAGTTTGTTTGAGGTTGCTGAAGTGGGCTTAGGCATGACCAGTATCATTGGCGATATCCGTAATTTGGACAAGCTTCAAGCTGTGTTTACAGAACACCAACCTGAAATTGTTATCCATATGGCGGCACAACCGTTGGTGCGCTATTCGTATCAAAATCCGGTTGAGACCTATTCCACTAATGTAATGGGTACAGTTAATATACTCGAAGCGGTCAGGCATTGCGCTAGCGTTAAAGCGGTCGTTAATATCACTACCGATAAATGTTACGAAAACCGTGAATGGGCATGGGGTTATAGGGAAAATGAACCTATGGGCGGTTATGACCCTTACAGCAACAGCAAAGGCTGCGCAGAATTAGTCACAGCTGCTTTTCGTAACTCTTACTTTCATCCTGAACAATATCAAGAGCATGGTGTAGCGATTGCCTCTGCCAGAGCCGGTAATGTAATCGGCGGAGGTGATTGGGCGGAGGATAGGTTAATACCTGATATAATGCGTGCCATAACCCATAATGAAGCTGTCAATATACGTAACCCACATGCTATCAGACCTTGGCAACATGTGTTGGAGCCTTTATCGGGTTATTTAAAATTAGCGCAAACATTATATGAGCAAGGTTCAAATTGCGCAGAAGGCTGGAATTTTGGCCCAAATGATGAAGACGCCAAGCCTGTACAATGGATAGTTGAGCATTTAACCCAAGCTTGGGGAGATGGCGCACGTTGGCAGGTAGATAATGGCAAGCACCCGCATGAAGCGCACTATCTTAAGTTGGATTGTTCTAAAGCCAAGGCCCGTTTGAACTGGGTGCCAAAATGGCGCTTAGAAGTGGCTCTGGATCAAATCATAGCGTGGCAAAAACAGTATCAGCAAGGTGCGGATATGAAAGCAGTGACCTTAGCGCAAATTTCAGATTATCAAATGAATAAAGGAGATTTTACATGCAAGCTGTAAAAGCAATTTATAAAGAAGGTCATATTCAGCTATTAACGCCATTAGTTGATGTTGTCGAGGCAGAGCTATTTGTTATTGTATTGGATAAAGATGAGCAAGCAAGTGGTGTAGCACAATCTTTTTTTGCTGCAACGTCGACTGCTGAGCAGGATTTTAAGACC
>CAIZMK010000223.1 GCA_903934035.1 uncultured Methylococcaceae bacterium | reverse complement strand
TATTGATATTTAATAATAATTTTTTAATAGATCAAATCTCCCCTAACCCCTCTTTGCTAAAGAGGGGAATAAAAAGAATACTTTCACAGTCTCAATAGCCGAAACCCATCACCCCAGCCCTTGCACTCAATGCTTAACAAAGTGCAGCATCTTTCTTTAAAAACCTACATCATAGAGCCCTAACTTAGCAAAGGGTTTCTGCTATCGCCTCAAAGGCCTCCTATATATACATTTCTTCGAAATTCACTCTCGGATCAGCTACAAAAAAACCTAGGAGTGTATTGCCTAGGCCCATAAATCTAAAGTTCTATGTTATAGATGATTATTTAAGTGGGCGTATGCAATACGCCCCTACGACCCTCACCACAATGTTATCGCTCTTGGATGGTAGGGATTTTAATTATTTGTGTAGATAACGACACTTATGAGGGGAAGTTGATGGGAGACTATAATCACTCTTCATTAATAACAATTAACTCAGCGAGAACTTGTGCATCTATTTTATGGCTTTTTTGTACTCATGAGGTGGCAACACAGTGCCAATGGAGATATAGAATAAGGCAGTACGATAGATCGCATATCGTAAACTGGTTTTTAGATAAAGTTGGGTTGTTAGAAATACAACCCAACCTAAATTAGCCAGCAGTGAATGATAAATTACTTCTTAGTTCACTACTGTTTGTTTGGCAACAGCTAATTCGTTTATTGTTAGAACTTATTTATTACTTAGCTGCAGGTGCAACTTCAGTTGCTGTTGCTGGTGCCGCTTCCGTTGCTGGAGTAGATTCAGTTACCGGCGCAGATTCAGCCGCAGGAGCAGGAGCAGGTGTTTGCTCAGTCGTTGCTGATTTTACTTCTGAAGCTTCTTCGGCTTTATTACAACCTGCTAATAACGCTAATGTCACAAGACCAGTCGCCATAATAAGTTTTAATGTCATTGTATTGTCCTATTTTTATTATAATTTGATTTATTATTACTGCCTTAGTCGAGCTAAGACAATGAAAATGGTATCACACTATTCACAGATAATAAGTAGTTACGTCGCACTAGGTAGTAGCCTAGCTAGCCGAAATAAGGCTTTTCGAGCCTAAGCGAGTAAAGCGTTTCCGGCAAGCATACGGAATAATCTATCGAGACTGTGAAAGTATTATGACTTTAACTTCCCCCTTTGTAAAAGGGGGATCGAGGGGGATTTTATTAAGCCATAGGTTATTGATATTTAATAATAATTTTTTAATAGATCAAATCTCCCCTAACCCCTCTTTGCTAAAGAGGGGTAATAAAAAGAATACTTTCACAGTCTCTATCGCATAAACACATTATGATAGCCAACTACGGTGCAATACGGCTATCGCTTACACCCTACGGAAAGCATTTCTACTATCGGTATCGAATCTCTACAGCATCAGTACCCAGCAGTGCTTTTAATCTTACTAAAAGTCCATCGGTTGGATGTACGCGCCATTCATCACCTAATTGCACAACCGCCCTCGCTTGATCAGACCTATAGGCAATACTAACTGGACAACCACCTTTTTTAAAGGGTGTTAAAACTTCAGCTAATTGTTCAGTTAAATTGTTAATTGATTTGGATAGCTCCCAAGTTATCTGTAGCCCTCTTGCAAACTGTTCTCTTGCTTGGTCGATATCGTAGAGTTTTTCTACAGTTAAACGTAAATTACCAGAAAAATTATCGATAGCTAAACCACCTTCAGCAATTAATACACTGTCTTTTGACAATAGACTCCGATAAGTTTCATAAACATCACCAAATAAAGCACATTCAAGTCGACCACTATTGTCATCTAAAGTGGCAAAACCCATGGTACCGCCTTTTTTATTTTGTCGAGTGCGAACATCTACGATCAAACCGGCGACTCGCGCTTCTACACTGCCACGCCCTACTTTTAAAGCGGCTATTTTGCCGTGCGTATAATGTTTCAATTCAGCTTCATAGGCATCGATAGGATGCCCTGTTAAAAATAAGCCTAAGGTAGTTTTTTCAGCGGCTAAACGCTCAAGATCTGTCCAAGGTGTTACAGCATATTCATAAGAAGGCGTTATAATATCCTCATTTTCTTCTAGCTCTGATCCCGGTAGCGAGAACAAATCATTTTGACCGCTTTTCATCATTTTGCCGTGCTGTTCAGCAACACGTAAAGCTATTGGTAATTCTGCTAAATGACTGGCACGATTAGGATCAAATTCATCAAAAGCTCCTGCACGAATTAAGGCTTCGAGTACTCGACGATTAAACTTACGCAAATCTACGCGTTGACATAAATCATAAAGACCTAAAAACGCTCCATGTTCTTCGCGCTCAAAAAGCATATCTTCTATTGCGCCCTGCCCTACGCCTTTAACTGCTCCCAAACCATAAATAATATGATCTGCTTCGTTGACTGTAAATTGATACATGGACATATTGATAGCTGGCGGCACTATAGTTATTTTCATTTGCCGGCATTCTTCTATTAATATCACTACTTTGTCGGTATTATCCATATCAGAGGACAAAACTGCCGCCATAAAAGCCGACGGATAATGAGCTTTTAGCCAAGCAGTTTGATAAGCAACCAAAGCGTAAGCCGCAGAATGTGATTTATTAAAACCATAGCCAGCAAACTTTTCCATTAAGTCGAAAACATAAGTTGCAATATCTTCTTCAACGTTATTTTGTACAGAGCCTTCTAAGAATTTACCTCGCTCTTTAGCCATTTCTTCAGGCTTTTTCTTACCCATAGCGCGGCGTAGCATATCCGCGCCGCCTAAAGTATACAGAGCCATTTCTCTAGCGATTTGCATCACTTGTTCTTGATACAAAATAACGCCGTTAGTGGGCTTTAAAATAGGCTCTAAGATAGGATGTGCATATTCAGCTTTGGCTCCATGTTTTACATTGATGTAATCATCAACCATGCCCGATTCTAAAGGCCCAGGACGAAATAGCGCTACCAATGCAATAATGTCATCAAAACAATCGGGCTTAAGCTTTTTAATCAGCTCCTTCATGCCTCGAGATTCTAACTGGAACACAGCCGTAGTCAGACCATTCTTTAGCAGCACATAAGAGGCTAAGTCATCTCTGGGTATAGTGGTAATATCGACTAAAGCCTCACCCGCAAGGCGTTTTTTATTATTAATGGTTTGCAAAGCCCAATCAATAATAGTCAACGTTCGCAGCCCTAAAAAGTCGAACTTGACTAGACCAACGGCCTCTACGTCATCTTTATCAAACTGAGTAACTAGATTACTGCCATCTTCTTCACAATATAAAGGCGTAAAATCAGTCAGCTTAGTGGGAGATATCACCACACCACCAGCATGTTTACCCGCATTTCTGACAGTCCCTTCCAGTGATAACGCCATATCAATCAAGGCCGTCACTTCTTCTTCGGTATCGTATAGCAACTTAAGATCGGGACTATCGACTAAGGCTTTAGTCAAAGTCATGCCGATTTCAAACGGAATCAATTTAGCTAAGCGATCAACAAAAGGATAAGAAAAACCTAATACCCGACCTACATCGCGGATCACCGCCTTAGCAGCCATAGAACCATAAGTAATAATCTGTGCGACATGATCTCGACCATAATGACGCGCCACATAATCAATTACTTCATCACGCCTATCCATGCAAAAGTCGATATCAAAATCAGGCATCGATACCCGTTCTGGATTCAAAAATCGCTCGAATAATAAATCAAATTCGATAGGGTCTAAATCGGTAATTTTGAGTGCATAAGCTACTAAGGAACCTGCACCAGAGCCTCGACCTGGGCCGACCGGAATAAGATTGTTTTTAGCCCACTGTATAAAATCAGCCACAATCATAAAATAACCAGGGAAGCCCATTTGGCTGATCATCTTCAATTCAAAATCTAAACGCTGATAATACACGACCCTATTTTCTTCATCTGTGCCTGCACCCACCGCAGGATAATGTAAAAATCGTTCTTCTAGGCCTTTTTCAGCCTCTAGGGTCATGTGCTCACTTAAAGTCATACCAGCGGGCACAGGAAAATCGGGTAAAAAGTTTTCACCCAAAGTCAGCGAAATGGAGCAACGTTTAGCAATTTCTACTGTATTTTCTAAGGCTTCTGGAATATCCGAAAACAATTGCTGCATTTCTTCAGAGCTGCGTAAATACTGCTGATCGGTATAATCTTTTGGCCTAGCATCATCATCTAAAACCCGCCCTTGATTAATACAGACGCGGACTTCATGCGCTGCAAAATCTGATTGCTTTAGAAAGCGTACATCATTGGTTGCTACCACAGGTAAACTCATGAGCGCAGCTAATTCAACTGCGGCATCTATATAAGCTTCTTCATCAACTTTACCTACACGCTGTAATTCCAGATAGAAGGAATTTTTAAATAACTCTGACCATTGCTGCGCTAATCGCTGCGCTACTGTTTTTTTACCCGCGACTAAAGCTTTACCGATATCGCCATCCATTGCCCCGGACAAAGCAATTAACCCTTGATGATTGGAAGCTAGCCACTCATACCGTAGCATGGGTACACTTAAATACTGTCCTTCTTGATAAGCTTTTGATACCAACTCAGTCAGTGTGACATATCCGACATTATTATTGACCAACAAGGTAAGCCGATAAGGAACCGACGGCTCATCAGGGTTATAAATTAATACATCAGCGCCCGCTATGGGTTTAATACCTTGAGCTCTGGCGGTTTTATAAAACTTAACTAAAGAAAATAAATTAGCGTGTTCGGTCACAGCAATGGCGGGCATATTAAGTTCCGCCAAACGTTTAATTAAAGGCTTGATCTTGACCGTGCCATCGACCAACGAAAATTCGCTATGTAATCTTAAATGAATAAAAGCTGGTTGCATCTGGGTTAATATATTTAATGTAGAGGGAATGATATTTAATTAAAGAGTTACCAACTTAAGACCGGACAAAACACTTATGTCGGTTGGGTTAGGCGCTAGAGACTGTGAAAGCATTATGACTTTAGCTTCCCCCTTTGTAAAAGGGGGATCGAGGGGGATTTTATTAAGTCATAGGCTATTGATATTTAATAATAATTTTTTAATAGATCAAATCTCCCCTAACCCCTCTTTGCTAAAGAGGGGAATAAAAAGAATACTTTCACAGTCTCGCTAGCCATAACCCAACTCAGGGACTGGTAGAGAGGGCTTCGTGATGCCTTTCTACCTACCCGCGACAAACGAGAGTAAAACAACGTTACTTCTTAAAATCAGTTATGTATTATTAAGCATCATGATTTTCCAATGCATACTCATAATGCTTAACTGTAGCAAGTAATACATCATCAACGAATTATGGATAATCTTGTCTAGTCGGTCTTACCATAATATCGCTAATATGAACATGGGGTGGCTGGCTAACTATGAAATGTATGGTATTAGCAACGTCTTCACCTATGAGCAAAGGTCCAAACTTATCTTTAAAATTTTGCACTAGCTCATCGCTATAACCCGCTTCAGCTTGAAAGCCACTCAGTAACAAACCAGGCTCAACTAACGATACCCGAATACCTTTGGGACCCAGTTCACGACGCAAACCTTCTGCTAATGAATGGACTGCAAATTTAGTCGAACCATATACAGCACTAAATGGCGAAATATGACGCCCGACCACTGAACCTATGATGACAATATCAGCTGTAGATACTGGGTAATCAAACGACTGATGATCTAGCATATGCTTAGCCGCTTTTTGCAACAAAGCTAAAGTACCCATGACATTTATTTTTAATACAGTTTCAAATTCCGCTAAATCAGCATCTTTAACTGAACCACCTAGACCACGACCTGCATTGGCGACAACAATGTCAGCCGCTTTACCGAAGTGCTGATAAGCACTAGTAAATAAAGAATCTAAAACCAGTTGATCACTAGCATCACCAGCAACACCAAAAAATGAACCGCCTAATTCTTGCGTTAAAGCCTTTAATTTTTCGACATTACGGCCACTACCCAGCACAGCAAAGCCTTCAGCTATAAATTTTCTAACGGTAGCCTCACCGATACCTGAGGTCGCTCCCGTTACAATCGCTATACGTTTAAAATTTTCAGACATTTTTATTCTCAATGATTTATGGTGGCTACTAACTTATGTCAGTAAATATTAGTTTTAACCCTACAATTATGGCTTTGCCATCTACACAAACAATTATCCCAGCGGCACACCTCAGAAGCATAGGTATCTACACAAATAATTGTTAGCATTCCCACGCAAGAACGATAACATTGTGGTGAAGATCGTAGGGGCGTATGCAATAGAGGCTGTGAAAGTATTTTCATTTTTGGCTTCCCCCTTTGTAAAAGGGGGATCGTGGGGGATTTTTATAAATCATAGATCACTAATATTTAATGATTATTGTTTAATAGGAATAATAAGAATACTTTCACAGCCTCAATACGCCCCTACGGTGTTTTTTATCGTTTCCACACCGATAAAAAACTTGTTTATATACCTATGCCTTAGAAGAGAGTAGCCTAAACTTAAAAGCCCAATGCTCTCCCCCCCCTCTAGATAACCCCTTTACAAAGGGGAAAGCTAAAATAATTATATTTTCATAGTTTCATTCGCCCCTACATTCGTTTAACGATGTGTTTTCAGAGCTAATTTTTATTTCAGTCGACGGACATTCTATAAGTAGCAATAATTGAACAAATTACGGCTTAATTTAGACATTGTAACTTTTATCATCTTTTAAATTAGTTTAAAAAATAGATTATCGATAATTTTACACAATTTTGTAAAATTCATAGCAAGTATTAAATTATGAGGTCATAAATAATCTCCGTCTAAAGTAATAGGCAAATCATAACCTCCCTAGATACTTTTATGCTTATGACTTTTATTTGCGCTAGAGTCGACAAAATACTTGAAAGACTTACGAATCCTTATCTACTTTAATATTAATGTAATCCAAATCTGATTTAATGGATGTGGTAATTTTTGTAAATCCATGTTATTTTTGTAACTTTGATAGTATTTTCGTAAGTTTCAATGTTATTTAGCTACTAGCATCAAAACGGCAAACCAGTGCCGAATTTAAATTGAGGAACTAAGCAAGCCAACAAGAGATTTTTTAAATTTAAATTCAAAATTAATAAATAAACCGTAAATAAAATTACCATGAATGAATCTATATTAGTTAACGAATCTCAAGCCAAAAATGTATTAGACAGCATTATCATTCCAGCTAGACCCGCTATTATGATAGCTATTAGTGAAGCACAACAAAAAGACGCTGAACTCAGTGAAATAGCTGATTTAATTAGCCGAGACATTAGTTTGTCTGCACTCATATTAAAGACTATAAACTCTTCTTTTTATAGCCTTCCAAGTAGAATAAGCTCCATTGAAGAAGCTGTTAAGCTATTGGGCATGAAAAATATTTCAATGCTCATTACTGGCTTATCTATGCGTAATTTATCACCTTCTAAAAAGTTTGATATTTTCTGGGATCATTGTGACAGTTCAGGTCTTGTTTCTGCATATATTGCACAAAAACTAGGTGGCTTTAATAAAGATGATGCACATCTGTTAGGTTTATTTCATGACTGTGGCAGAATTTTGATGTATCAACAATTCCCAACTTATGAACAAACCCTCAATATTGCGGTAGATTCTGATAGACACCTAGTCATACACGAAAAAGAACAACATTCAACTGATCACGCTATAGTAGGGTCTTTTCTTGCTAAAGCCTGGTGCTTACCAGTGAATATTATTGAGGCTATCAAATATCATCATGACATTGAAGCTTTCCAGAAAGGCTTAGTTTCGGATTCAATACTTTCTTTAATAGTACTTTGTCACTTAGCAGAGCACATTAGTAGTCCTGATTCAATTTATAATGATAGTATGTGGTCAACGCACTCTGCTGAATTCATGGAATATCTTTGCATAACAGAAGACCAAATCACTGAGTTGGAGTGGGATATCAATCAAATGTTTTTATAGCATGCCTCACAAGCATTCTACATTCCAGCAAGGATTGTTTAGCTTCGCAATCAGAGCTAACGTCCCAATTTAAAAGCAATAAGATTTAAAAAGCCCATCCGCTGTTTTCAGCCTCTTGCAAGCACTTTTGTATATTTAAAATAGTCGGCTATCAACTTAAGACGCTACAGTATAAGGTTAAGCCGTTCGTGGTGAGCCCAGTCGAACCATGAGCGGCTTAACCGTTCATCCTTCGACAGACTCAAGACGAACGATTAAGAGACTGTGAAAGTATTCTTTTTATTCCCCTCTTTAGCAAAGAGGGGCCAGGGGAGATTTGATCTATTAAAAAATTATTATTAAATATTAATAACCTATGACTTAATAAAATCCCCCTCGACCCCCCTTTTACAAAGGGGGACGCTAAATTCATAATACTTTCACAGTCTCTAAAGCCTTGCACAGTGTCCCGTCTTAAGTTGATAACCAATTAGTCTAAAGGCATATTAAGAAGATGAAACTGAAGGTAACAGAGATTGAAGTTGGACACTTATATTTAACTAGTGCAAATCAATATCGTGCAGTGCTCGCGATAAAAGATGAGTTTATGATTTACGCACCCAGCATTGAAAACGCTGTGTTATTAAACCCAACGTCTACAAGCTTGCCGTTTGAAAATCAGCCTTTTAAGAAATGCCAAATCATTACTTTCTCCAAAAAGGCTTATCGCACATTTGACTTCAATGATAATGAAGCTATCAAACATAAATTGAATGAATTACAGCTAGCAGAGGCGATAGCTCAATGTAATGCTAAGTCAGCAATAGCTGCTCTGCTAGCAGGATAAAGTAATATACACCCTGCTTGGCTTCTATTAATAATATTAAGTTATCAGCTACTATTAATCTAGCCGTTTTATAGCAACAAATTTATTTTGTAGGGTCAATTCCATTTCAAAATGACCTTTAATTCCAGCTTTTGTTAGATAGCGTTGAATATTACTAGCTGGAAATGAAATGTTGCGCCCATCATCGGCTTTAGCCATGACAGTTTTGACGACACCTCGATAGAATGCCAAGTATTGCTCATAACTTAAATTTAAATGGAACCGTATAAGCTGTGCTTTATCATGCATTATAGTAAAGCCATTATTTGCTAAGTCGATTTGATTAAATTAATGCTTTTGTTAAGTCATGATAAGCAAAAGTGTTGGATTGCAAAAAAATACAACCCAACACTTTAAATCTTTCTACCGAAACCTACGCCTCAGATTTTTGCTTTTCCAATAAATAATCTAACCAAAGATTAGATAGCTTTTCTTGTACAGTATTCTGGCGTAAGCGTGCATTCAGATGAGGGAAATCAACTTTATCTAAATCTTGATCTTGGTTATAGCAAGAATAAACAAAGTATTCTTTACCGGTATCTTCATCGACATGTTTACATAAACACTGAGCACAGATGCCTTTCATCATACATTGCATCGGTGAGTTAATTGAACCGATGGCGTGATGAGCCTTATTTAGATAAGGTTTTAATACATCAAAACGCGCCGACTTTACTGCTGCCATCATACGATCTGAACCGATAACCACTAAATGATCAACATCAGCCAACGATATAGGTTGTTCACCTAAGTCACCTGTCGCATAAGCAATCATGCACTCTAAGATATTACCGACGAAGCTTTTATCTTGTGGACGAGTCGGTACGATGGCTTGTACGCCCTCACCTTTATCAACTGACCAAATAATCAAATCAGCTGCCGCTTCTACATCTTCTACTTTAAAACGATCTTGTGCGAATTTGTAACCAGCAAAATAAATCACCCGATTACCTGCCGCTCTCAATGCTTTACCGATAGAGAACAATACGGCGTTACCTAAACCACCGCCTAACAACAAGACCGTTTGATTGCTGGGTATATCGGTTGGCGTACCCGTCACACCCATAATCACTAATGGATCACCTACTTTC
>CAIZMK010000222.1 GCA_903934035.1 uncultured Methylococcaceae bacterium | reverse complement strand
TTGAAATAGCTGAAGTATCGCATTTAAGTTCTGAACAGTATGATGACTATTTAAAAAGTGTGCTGTCCTACAATGAAGCGAAAGCAGTAACTGATACGGCGTTTGCTGATGGTAAGAGTGAAGGCAAGATTGAGGAGAAATTTGAAACCGCTAGGGCGATGCAAGCAGAAGGCTTCGATATTGCTACCATAGCTAGATTAACAAAATTAACTACACAACAAATTGAATCTTTGTAATGTACCTCAACACAACAGGCGACATGTTGGGGTTCGCGTTGCTTCACCCCAACCTACGAGCTTTATGGGTCAAGATGTTCATGGTTTAATTCGAATGTCGAGGGTGTTGGCTTTAAAAATATTGCCCGCATTGTTTTAGTCTGTTTTGAATTCATGAGGAATATGCTATTAAATAATAATGGTATTTATAAACAGCATTAGCAGCCAATTTACCTTGTAAAAATACTATCGATTGATTTGTTTATAAGTTTGTAAGTCTTAGGGTGGATAACGTTTTTTTGCCCACCGTTTGTATCGACAAAAGGTGGGCAAACCAAAAAACTGTTTGCCCACCCTACAAACATAGATATCTACACAAGTAATGATCTGTAGGGTAAAGCATAGCGCGGGCTGTTTAGATTTCAAATGCGAGTACCTTGTAGGGGCGACAGATTCGCCCAGTACATGCGTTATTAAAACGTAGCGAATCTGTCCCCCTACAGTATGAACTCGCAGTTTAAATAGGCTCATGCCATATGAGTTGCCCAAATGATGCTGCTTTTTACTTGTGTAGATACTTATGCTCTACAAAACTAACGTTTAGAAAATTATTGTTGGCATCCAAACGTTTCGGTCAGGGTTGCAAATCCAGATCGGCATCGTAAGCAATCTAATCCTGACATCGTCAGCTTAGCTAAGTTTATGCAAGAAATTGAACCTAATTTAAAACAGCGAGTGTCGATTAACTTAGCCAGAACTTATGATTTGATTAATACAAAACTATCGAGAAATTAACCTCTCCTATAGAATAAGCCTTTTTGTTTTAGGTTAACTGATGCGTATTCATGCACTGCCCACTCAATTGGTCAATCAAATTGCAGCGGGTGAAGTGGTCGAAAGGCCTTCGTCTGTGGTTAAAGAGCTGGTTGAAAATTGTTTTGATGCTGGGGCAGGGCAGATTACTATTGAAATTGAGCAGGGCGGCACTCGGCTGATAAAAATCAGAGATGATGGCTGTGGCATCGTTAAAGAAGATTTGCCTTTAGCTTTATCAAGACATGCCACGAGTAAAATCGCAAGCTTACAAGATTTAGAGCAAGTCTCTAGCATGGGTTTTCGTGGTGAAGCTTTGCCGAGTATTAGTTCTGTGGCACGATTAACGTTGATTTCACGTACTGCTGACAGTCAATGTGCTTGGCGGGTAACAGCCGATGGGTCTGAGCAAGATTTTGATCCGCAACCTGATCCACATCCTCAAGGTACGACGGTTGATGTGCGCGATTTGTTTTATAACACGCCGGCTAGGCGTAAGTTTTTAAAAGCTGAAAAGACTGAATTTGCGCATATCGAAACGCTTATTAAAAGAATGGCCTTAAGCCAGTTTGAGATCGGCTTTAGTTTATTGCATAACCAAAAAGAAATTCTTAATTTAAAACCAGCCACGAATGAAGTGTCTCAAGAGCAACGAGTCGCCAGTATTTGTGGACCTACTTTTATTGAAAGTTCAGTAAAAATTGATTTTTCTGCCTCTGGTTTACAACTCAGTGGCTGGGTGGGTTTGCCGACTTTTTCTCGCAGTCAGCAAGATATGCAGTTTTTTTATGTTAATGGTCGATTAATTCGCGATAAATTAGTCGCTCATGCTATTAAGCAAGCTTATCAAGATGTTTTATATCATGGTCGGCATCCTGTTTTTGTATTATATCTAACCTTGGATCCAACCTTAGTTGATGTTAATGCGCATCCTGCAAAACTAGAAGTCCGATTTAGGGAGGGGCGCTTAGTGCATGATTTTTTATTTTCAGCGCTACATCGTTCTTTAGCGAATTTAAGACCTGAACATACCGTTGCTGCCGCTGTTAATTGGGTTGATGAAAGTGTCGTTGAGGCTACCGAGTCCGAGTTTGTCGCTACAGCGCCTCAGCCTAAGGTTTTTGATACTACATCCTCTTTTTATTCAGGACCTACACATCAAACATCGTTGCCATTATCGATAGCCGAATCTATCACGGCTTATGCTTCGTTATCACCTTATGGTGTTGCTGAGCAAAAGCCTCGCTTGCCTGAGGTGTCGTTACAAGATATGCCTCCGCTGGGTTATGCGATCGCTCATATACACAATATTTATATCTTGGCTGAAACACCCAAAGGCGTCATTTTAGTTGATGCTCACGCCGCTCATGAACGTGTTACCTATGAACGTTTAAAAAAGCAATATCAACAAGGCTCTGTCCCAAGTCAACCCTTATTGCTGCCTATTAAGATCACGGTCAGTGCAGCAGAGGCTGATTTAGCTGAACAAGAATATGATTATTTTAGTAGCCTCGGTTTTGAGCTTAATCGATCCGGACCTGAAACTATTATCCTGCGCTCAACTCCAGCTTTATTAGGTAATGTTGATAAAGAGTTGTTAATTCGTGATGTGTTGGCTGATATTAACGAGCATGGCATGAGTCAGCGTATACAAGAACAATCTAACCGATTATTAGCGACTATTGCCTGTCATGGTTCGGTGCGAGCTAAGCGTCGCTTGAGTATTGATGAGATGAATGCTTTATTGCGTGATATGGAACAGACTGAACGTATAGGGCAGTGTAATCATGGTAGGCCTACTTGGATCGAATTATCGACTCAAGAACTTGATAAGTTCTTTTTACGTGGTCAATAAGCGTTTAAAAATAACAATATAGTAACGTGTAACCTCATTTCTTGTGTAGATACCTATGTTCTTGTGTGGTATCGGCTTAGCCGCGACTTCGAGGCTAAGCCGGTCACACGATAGCACTTTAGATCCAAGTTATTTAATATTACTTTATAAAAACAATTATCATGCAAAAGCCATTACTGCCCCCCGCTATTTTTTTAATGGGGCCTACTGCCTCAGGAAAAACAGCGCTTTCAGTTCAGTTAGCGCAGGCTTTGGGTACTGAAATTATCAGTGTTGATTCTGCATTGGTTTTTAAGGGTATGGATATAGGCACTGCTAAACCTACAATAGAGGAAAGGGCGGGCATCACTCATCATTTAATTGATATATTGGATCCTAATCAATCTTATTCTACGGGTCAGTTTAGAAATCAAGCCTTAGCTTTAATGGCGGATATTACTGGGCGAGGAAAGATTCCGATTTTAGTAGGTGGTACCCAGCTTTATTTTAATGCCTTATTTAATGGCTTAGCGGTATTGCCCGTTGCCAATTTAGAGATTAGAAAGCAGTTAGATCAAGATTTGCTAAGCTTAGGTAAAGAAGCGCTGCATCAGCGCCTTGCCCAAGTTGATCCTGTAGCAGCCGCTAGAATTCATCCTAATGATCCCCAGCGTGTTCAGCGTGCTTTAGAAGTTTATGAAATTAGTGGTCAGCCATTAAGCTCTTTTTTTAGTTCAGAAGTTGATGAAGTACTGCCTTATCAAGCGATAAAGCTCATTATCGCGCCGTCCGATCGAAAAATACTCCATGACATCATTGCTCAGCGTTTTCGTGCTATGTTGGCACAAGGTTTTGTTGAAGAAGTTCGAGAGCTTTATGAGCGTGGTGATTTAAATGAGCTCATGCCTTCGATGCGTGCGGTAGGTTATCGGCAAGTCTGGGCTTATTTGCAGGGTGCAGATGATTATGACGCAATGACTGAAAAGGCGATTATCGCAACCAGGCAATTAGCAAAGCGTCAGTTTACCTGGTTACGTAGAGTTGAAGATGCTGCTAGTTTTGAGACAGGACAAGAGAATTTGTTTCAGGAAGTTTTGGCGTTTGTGAAAGCGCAACTTTGCATGGTAGATTAAATTAAAGGGCATGACTCATTAATAAAAGAGTAATGCTAGTATGAAAATATAGGTAGTGCAGATAGGCTCATTGTATAATTTGCACCTTATTGATTTTCATGGGACCTAGTCCTTGTTATGTGAAGTTAATCATTGCTACAAAGTTAAGCATTTTTGCCTTAATTTGATAGCCCATTAAGCTTTATATTAAATAACTACAGCCGAAAACACTCACAGTTTAGCTTAAGAATCGCTTTAAAACCTAAGGACTAATTGACGAATGAATTTAGAGAAAAGCACCATACTCCGCCGTCGTGGCATTTATTTATTACCTAACTTGTTTACTACAGGTGCTTTATTTGCTGGTTTTTATGCTATTACCTCAGCAATGGGGGGGCGCTTCGAAACAGCGGGCATTGCTATCTTTATTGCTATGATTTTAGATGGTCTTGATGGACGTGTGGCGCGTTTAACCAATACCCAAAGCGAATTTGGTGCTCAATATGATAGCCTATCAGATATGGTTTCTTTTGGAGCCGCACCTGCGTTAGTCATGTATTTATGGGCTTTTTCAAGTTTGGGTAGACTAGGATTATTTGCCGCTTTTGTACATATGGCTGGGGGCGCTTTAAGATTAGCACGCTTCAATACACAATTAACCTCTGCTGATAAACGTTACTTTCAAGGTTTGCCTAGTCCTGCTGCAGCGGCAATACTCGCTGGCTTTGTTTTGTTGAGTTTAGAGTATGGCTATTCCATAGAAATAATAAAATATCCTGCGGTCCTATTAACAATGACTACAGGTTTGTTGATGGTGAGTAATTTTAGATATTCCAGTTTTAAAGACATCGATTTAAAAGGAAAAGTACCTTTCTTTGTAGCGATCGCTGTTATGCTGGCGATTGCTTTTGTCATGGCTCAGCCACAAACAATGTTGTTTTTATTATTCTTGGTCTATGCGATTTCTGGGCCAGTAGTCACCTTGGTTGCGCGTAAGCGTAGAGCAAGGTCTAAAATGGTAAAATCTACTTGAGAGCCTAGGGTCATTCGCGTATAGTCATGACCTATGATTATTTTTTATGACCTGTATTTGTAAGCTATCATGGCTAATGCTTTTAAAAATCAACACGGTGTAAGGCTAATCCTCTCTTTAAGATTATTGCCCTGACGGGCACTCGTCTTTTTCATCAGCTATTGAAATCCTACCTTATTAATTGATATCAATTTAAACATTGATTTATCTCCATGAATGGAGTTTTTATGAAAGACCAGTTAATTATATTTGATACCACCCTACGCGACGGCGAACAAAGCCCAGGCGCTTCTATGACTCGTGATGAAAAAGTCAGGATTGCTAAAGCTTTGGAGCGTCTAAAAGTTGACGTAATTGAAGCCGGTTTTCCTGCTGCGAGTCCTGGCGATTTTGAATCGGTACAAGCGGTTGCGAGTGTTATAAAAGACAGTATCGTTTGTGGCTTGGCACGTGCGCTTGATAAAGATATCGATCGTGCTGGACTCGCGCTTAAAAACGCGAAGCGTTCACGTATTCATACTTTTATTGCCACTTCGCCTATACATATGCAAATGAAGTTGCAGATGTCGCCGGAGCAAGTCATAGAACATGCTGTAAATGCTGTTAAAAGAGCGAGACAGTACACGGATGATGTTGAGTTTTCACCCGAAGATGCCGGACGTTCTGATGAAGATTTCTTGTGCCGTATTTTGGAAGCCGTCATCGATGCGGGTGCCACTACCCTAAATATTCCTGATACCGTAGGTTATAGCGTCCCTTCGCAATTTGGTGCCACTATTGCTAATTTAATACAACGCATACCAAACTCCGATAAAGCCATTTTTTCTGTGCATTGTCATAATGATTTAGGTTTAGCGGTGGCTAACTCTTTGGCTGCGGTCATGAATGGCGCTCGTCAGGTTGAATGTACCATTAATGGTTTAGGTGAACGTGCTGGTAATGCTTCTCTAGAAGAAGTGGTGATGGCTGTACGCACCCGTCATGATGTCTTTAGTTGCCAAACAGGCATCGATACTCGAGAAATTTTGACCTGTTCTAAGCTAGTATCATCAATTACTGGCTTTCCTGTTCAACCCAATAAAGCCATTGTTGGCGCCAATGCCTTTGCTCATGAAGCCGGCATTCATCAAGATGGCGTATTAAAAAGTCGAGAAACTTATGAAATTATGCGCGCTGAAGATGTAGGCTGGTCTGCTAATCGCATGGTCTTAGGTAAGCATTCAGGTAGAAATGCTTTCAAAAGTCGTATCAGTGAATTAGGTTCAGAATTCGCTACTGAAGAAGAACTCAATGAGGCTTTTGCTCGCTTTAAACAATTAGCTGATAAAAAGCATGAGATCTTTGATGAAGATTTACAAGCCCTTATTTCAGAAAGCAGCTTTAAGGCAGAAGTTGAATACGTCAAACTGATTGCTTTAAAAGCATGTTCAGAGACGGGTGAGATTCCTAATTCTACAGTGACTTTGCGCATCGATAATAAAGAAGTAACAGGTAGTTCTGAGGGTGGCGGTGTAGTTGATGCTAGCTTGAAAGCTATTGAACAATTGGTAAAATCTGATGCGACCTTAGAATTGTATTCGGTCAATAACATTACTAATGGCACGGATGCTCAAGGTGAAGTGACGGTACGTCTTGAAAAATCAGGGCGTATTGTTAATGGCTTGGGTGCTGATACCGACATCGTTATTGCTTCTGCTAAAGCCTATATCAATGCGATTAATAAATTACATAGCCCAGATCAACGCAGACATCCTCAAAAAGGTGATGTTTAAGGTTCAAGATTAAAGTCTTAGAGATAGCTTGTGGATAATGCCCGGCGTTTACAGTATTTGCAAGCTATGGGCATTGATGTCTGGGTGCCAAGAGCGAGCAGGGTATCTGATTTAACTCTAGTCCATGAGCTTCAGGATGAAATTGCTACGACTAAGCATGTTGAAGCTCAAGCCCAAGCTCAAGTTATAGATATTGAAAGCTGTGCGCTATGTGATTCACAAACTCAAGGATTATCAGGTATCGGTAATCAGCAAACAGAATGGCTATTCTTCGTTGAGGTAGTCAATTCAGACGACGATAGCCCAAATCGGCTTTTTGAAAAGAATGCCGGTTTGTTATTAGCAGAAATGTTACGTGCCATTGATTTAAGCGTTGAAGAGGTTTTTATTGCGCCCTTAATCGCTTGTAAAGCCTTTGATCAACCTGATTCGCCTGAGTTTTGTAGTGGGTATTTAATGAGTCAACAACAGCTTATTCAGCCTAAAATTATAGTGGCCGTTGGCGATAAAGCCGCGCAGGCCTTATTAAAAACCAAGCAAACTTTAGCAAGCCTTAGAGGCCGATGTCATTATTTTAATAAAATCCCCGTTGTTGTCGTTGAACATCCTGCTTATTTACTGCGCTCTTTATTAGAGAAGCGTGATGCTTGGCAGGATTTATGTTTTGCGAAACAGATATTTAATAAAGAAAGGTAATTTATGCGTGGCTGGTTAGATAAAATTAAAAGCGTAATAATTTACGATGCAGACAAGGAGTTTTACGCAAAAGTGTTCCCTGATTCAGTACAAAAAAAAGATTTGCTGCGCTTGCGTATCATGACCCATGCTGATTTGCCTGCAGTACTAGAAATAGAAAGAAAAAACTATTTGTTTCCTTGGGAAGAAGATATTTTTACCGACTGCTTTAAAGCCGGTTACGGTTGCTGGGTCTGCGAATATGAAAAGAAAATCCTGGGTTACAGTTTGCTTTCAATGGCAGTCGGTGAGGCACATATCCTTAATATTTCTGTGCACCCTGATGAGCAAAAGCAAGGTATCGGTCGTAGAATGTTAGAACATTTAATCGATGTGGCTAGGGGTAAAGCGGAATCAGTTTTTTTAGAAGTAAGGCCGTCTAATATTCATGCCATTGCCCTCTATGAAGATATGGGCTTTAATGAAATTGGAGTTAGAAAAGGTTATTATCCCGCAGAAAATGGCCGTGAAGATGCCATTATGTTGGCATTGCAGTTATTTTAAAAACATCGTAGGGGCGTAGTATTGCATACGCCCACCATTGAAAAATCAATGTTATAGGGCTTATTTCATAAGGGCGTATGCAATACGCCCCTACGATCTTTGTCAAAAGGTTATCGTTCTTGCGTGGGAATGCTAACAATTATTTGTGTAGATACCTATGGTCTGTTGAAGGGGCAACGGTTAAGCGCTCCTGCTAGCTAAACGGCTTACTCTTTAAACATAATGTCATGATTCACTCTCACAAGAACATAAGTGTGATAAAATTAGCCTTTTTTTGCTCCACCCTCTATTCGGTTTTATTTACTTATGATTAAACAGCGAACTTTAAAAAATACTATTAGGGCTACTGGCGTAGGCTTGCATACTGGCGAAAAAATATATTTAACGTTACGCCCCGCAGAACCTAATACTGGCATTAAATTTCGTCGAGTAGATTTAGATGTACCGGTCACTATACAGGCAACCCCTGAAAACGTCGGTGAAACTGTCTTATCAACCACCTTAGTTTCAGGTGATGTAAAAATATCAACCATTGAACATTTGTTGTCAGCCTTTGCGGGCTTGGGCATTGATAACGCTATTATTGAGGTCAGTGCACCAGAAGTGCCTATTATGGATGGCAGTGCCGGTCCTTTTGTATTTTTGTTACAATCAGCGGGTGTTGAAGAGCAAGATTGCCCTAAACAATATATTAAAATTAAACGTGAAATCAGAGTTGATGATGGCGATAAGTGGGCCTCATTTAGTCCTTTTGAAGGTTTCAAAGTGACTTTTACGATTGATTTTGAACATCCAGCTTTTGAAGAGCATGTTAAAACTGCATCGATGGATTTTTCATCAACGGCTTTCGTTAAAGAAGTGAGCCGAGCTAGAACCTTTGGTTTTATGAAAGATATTGATATGTTGCGTGAAAATAATCTAGCTTTAGGCGGAAGTCTTGACAACGCAATCGTGGTTGATGACGATAAAATTATCAATGAAGATGGTTTACGCTGTGCTGACGAGTTTGTTAAACACAAAATACTCGACGCCATCGGAGATTTATATTTACTAGGCCATAGTTTAATTGGTGAATTTACCGGTTATAAATCAGGACATGGTTTGAACAATAAATTACTGCGTACGCTGTTGGAAAATAAAGATGCTTGGGAAATGGTGACCTTTGATACAGATGAAGAAGCGCCTATTTCCTATATGCCTTCAGCGGAAACGCCTAGAGCGCCAGAATAAAGTATCTCATAAGTTCTCGATCATTATCGTAGTCAAGTCGAAGGTATCTTTAACGGTAATTATCTCAAAAGGCAGTGCTTAGCGAGAGAGATGCCTGGGCTTAAAAGCCAAATGGTTTTGTCCTGTAGGGACGACAGATTCGCCACGTTTCAACAAACGAATGTACTGGGCGAAGCTATCGCCCTTACGTGGGTATTCCCTTTTGAAATATATCTTACAACAATAATTTCTCATCTATAGCAATAAAGCGACTTGCGGCTTTAATCAACGAGGGTGCTGTTAAGGCCTGCACGCCATAGACTTCAGACTCTACTGAATATTTATCACGCGCTTTATTCAGTAATACATCAAAGTCGCCATCGCCAGATAATAAAATAATGACATCTGCTTGTTCGGCATATTCTATGGCATCAAGGGTAATGCCAACATCCCAATCACCTTTAGCCGAACCATCACTGCGCTGGATATAAGGTTTAAGTTTGACCTCAAAACCTATTTGTCTAAGAATCTTTTGGAAAACTAATTGCTGACTATCGCCTTTATCAATGGCGTAAGCAAAAGCGCCAACTACGATTCTATTAGCTGTCGCTAATGACCAAAAGGCGCTGTAATTAAAATGTCGGCTATAGCTTTGTCTTGTGGTGTAGTAAATATTTTGCACATCGACAAATATGGCGACTTTTTCCATGAACTATTTAATAAAAGAGCAGCAGTAGTCCGTTGCAGATTTAACTTTTACAGTGAAAGCTGCATTAGCAGGCACATCAAAAGATTCGCCACCACTAATCGCTTGCCATTCATCGTTGCCGGGCAATAAAACATCAAGCTCACCGGCTAATATTTCCATGAGTTCTTTATCAGCGGTGTTGAAGGTATATTCGCCGGGTAACATAAAGCCTAATGTTTTTAATGAGCCATCAGCAAAACGAATAGTACGGCTACTGACGTTGCCGTCGAAATAGACATTGGCTTTTTTGATGACTGAGACATTAGTAAATTCTGACATGGTTGATCCTTGGTTAATATTAATGAGTGGCGCATGATAGCAGATTGTTGGCTATTAATGTGTTAGTAAGTATTCATCTTTCACTTAAAAAGTGAAGTTTATTTAATAATTCTCCCCTAAGCCCTCTTTTTTAAAGAGGGGGGACTAAATAATTATAGGTGTTTGCGTAGGATGAAAAGTTTAGGAGCGCTGTTGCTTGTTACGGTGCTGTAAAATCTCTGATGACTAAACTGAGATGGATCAAGTTGCTCGCACCACTGTTCTATTTGCTTAGTTTCTAAATCACCACCAGCATGACCAGGGTAAGCCATGATAGTCATGATGCCATCAACCGCTAATAAGGCTATAGCAGCGTTTAAGGCGATTAAAGTAGAGTCTGTTTGGGTAATAATGCTTTTATCACCGCCCGGCAAATAACCTAAATTAAACATGATGGCTTTAATCTTACCATGATGCTGTTCAGGAATATTTTCAGCCATCAGCGCATGGCTGGCGTGGATTAAAGTAAGCCCAGTTGCATCTTCACTATTTGCTTGTGTTGATGCAATAGCAGCTTGCTGTATATCAAAGCCAAAGACCTGCCCTGTTGGAGCTACTAGATTCATTAAGAACATAGCGTCATGACCATTCCCTAAGGTGGCATCGATGGCGATACCACCCTGTATAAGTATTTCGCTGATGTGTTGGTGGGCAATATTAATGAGTGAAATGCGTTGCATAATAGCGTCTTATCGATGAAGGGTAGGGGCTTTGATTTTGTAAGGCGTCGGCGAATAGTTGGCAAAACTTAGGTATTTGCAAACTGCCTTTAGCACCAAAGCCATTAAAAATAGCGAGTTGAGGTAGTTGTGGGTGTTCACCGATAAAGGGTTGTTTATCTAGGGTACAAGGTCGAATATTGGCCTGATGATCCGTAACAAATAGTTCAGATAAATCAATGCCGCTGTTTTGAAGTGATTGCAATAAAGTGTTTTTAGCCTTCAAGGTAGGCTCGTTATTAAGTTGCTCTCGATCAAAGCTTGCACCTAAACGTAGATGTTGCTTATCTAGAGGAATTAACCATTCGCCAAAATTGTAGATAACATCAGGCAACTGGCTTTGGTGTTGTAGGCTTAAGATTTCGCCTTTGACGAGTTGAAAAGGCAGCCAAGAATACCAGGGGTTTTGACTGGCATGATGACCTTCACAAAAGATTATTTTCTTAAAGCTTATATCCTGCCAACTTAATAAGGGTAGCAGTCGTATATCTTCATAATTGAGGATGCTCTGTCGGTAACAGCCGAGTTCAATAAAGTACTGTTTTAAAGTGCTTAATAGCAAGCGGGTCTGCAAATAACCGGTGTGCTGTTGCTCTAAATAAGGATAAGCATCTGTAGCAATAATAGCCTTCACATAGTCTTTATAAGCAGGATCAGCCAAGCGTTTATGCGCATTAGTTAACAACAGTTCATTATTAAGCAGCCTAAGCATAGGCTTTTCTATATAAAAGTCCTGCTTAAAGAGCTGACTTAATTGCTCATAACAGCGCATAGCACTAGGTAATAAGTGCTCGACCTCCGCAGACTTTACTAGGCGCATGCCAGTGACAGGGTTAATCAATCCCGCTGCGATTTGGGATGCACTTTCGAGGCCATTATCGATCACCATGATCTTACAACCGCGTTGTAGCAGTTCCCAGGCCAGTAAACTTCCGGCCAAACCCTGCCCTATGATTAAGTAGTCGTACTTATTCATAAAGCCTTAACAACAGCGCTTAACACCCTTCCATTTTTCATCTTGCCATTGTTTAAAAAACTCAGCTTTGCTTAGTAGCGGATGCTCGTCATGATCTGAATGCTTTAAGGCATAATGAATTAAGTATTGCTCATAGGCATCGTCACCAGAAAGGCGGCGCACTATGCGCCAAGCCTTTTTAAATAACCCAACCATTAATCTCTCACCCAATCTTCAACTAGACGACTAGGGCTATGTGGAGATTCGGATAACGGCAACACGAGTTTTCCGTTGATAGAGCGTATAGCAACACGCAGCATATCAAAAACTATGAGCCATAATAGACTAATAAAAAACACGGTTAGCCAGGCATCGAACTGTAAGTTAAATATTAATTGCGGAGCAATCTTGGCTTTCTCTGGAGATAAGCTACCAGCGCTTAATTTAGCCGATAGGTCATTCGCCGCTGCAAAAAAGCCGATGCGAATATCTGTGCTAGCTATTTTTTGATAAGCGGCTGTGCTGGTAATAATGATTAACCAAGTGAGGGGTAAGCCAGTGATCCAAGCGTATTTTTGTTTACCTGATTTGATTAAAATGCCCGTCGCTACGCACAGCGCAATAGCCGCTAACATTTGATTAGCGATACCAAACAAAGGCCATAAAATATTAACGCCGCCGTTAGGATCAATCACTCCTATATAAAGAAAATAACCCCAACCAGAAACCACTAAGGCACTGCTGAGTATCACCGAAGGTGTCCAAGATGTTTCGCCCATTTTAGGCCAAATATTGCCTAGCATATCTTGCAACATGAAGCGACCGACACGCGTACCTGCATCTAAGGTAGTGAGTATGAATATCGCCTCAAACATAATGGCAAAGTGATACCAGATAGCCAATAGGCTTTCACCAAAAGCGTTGCCAAAAATGCTGGCCATACCGACCGCCAGGGAAGGTGCTCCGCCAGTACGTGCAAACAAAGTTTCTTCACCCATTTGTTTAGCAAGCAGTTGCATGGATTCGACGGTCACGGGATAGCCCCAAGATGATATTTTTGCGACAGCAGTCGCTGCATCTGCACCAACTATGCCTGCACCACTATTGATAGCGAAAAACACCCCGGGTTCTAACACGGTCGCTGCAATCATCGCCATGATGGCTACGAAGGATTCTAATAACATGCCGCCATAACCTATCATGCGGATATCTCCTTCGTTTTTAAGTAATTTGGGTGTAGTACCCGAAGCGATGAGTGAGTGAAAGCCAGAAATGGCGCCGCAAGCGATGGTAATAAAAACAAAAGGAAATAACTTGCCACCAAATATGGGGCCTGTACCATCAATAAAAGCTGTAATAGCCGGCATTTTAATACTTGGTTGCAGCGTAATAATAGCGATGGCTAAGAGAGTTATGGTGCCGGCTTTCATATAGGTAGATAAATAATCGCGTGGTGCTAATAATAGCCAAACTGGCAAAATGGCTGCAGCAAGGCCATAAGCCATTATCCACCAAGCGAGCGTTAAACCTTCGTGATTAAATATTAGGCGTAAAGTTTCATTTTCATCAATATAGCGACCACCCGCTACCGATAGTAACAGTAAAACTACCCCAATTAATGACGCTTCTAATACCTGACCCGGACGAATATGGCGCATATAAACACCCACGATCATCGCGATAGGAATCGTTGCCGCTACTGTAAAAGTTGCCCAAGGGCTATGTTTCATAGCGTTAACTACTACTAAACCTAAGACAGCAATTAGAATGATCATAATGGTAAATGTGCCAATCAACGCGGCAGTGCCACCCAAAGGTCCCAGTTCATCACGCGCCATTTGACCTAAGCTTCTGGCGTTACGTCGCGTTGATAAAAATAAGATCACCATATCTTGTACGCAGCCGCCTATTACTGCGCCTAAGATTATCCATAAGGTTCCAGGCAGATAACCAAATTGCGCCGCCAAGGTCGGGCCGACTAAAGGTCCTGGACCTGCAATCGCGGCAAAATGATGTCCAAAGACGATCCATTTATGAGTAGGTACAAAATCACGACCATTATCAAGACGCTCTGCAGGCGTGGCTCTACTTTCATCAACGACCAACACAGTAGCGGCTATCCAAGCCGAATAAAAGCGATAGGCGAGTGCATAAACACAAAGTGCAGCAGTTATAAGCCAGAGCGCACTAATATTTTCACCGCGATTTAAGGCAATGGCACTCAGGGCAAACGCGCCTAATAAGGCTATTAACAGCCAAGGGATTATTTTAGATAGTTTATTCATAAGCTAGGGGCTCTTTTGTTTTAAATTTTATTGATGAGCAGGGTTATAAGGGCTAAATCTCGTTCTGTTAAGTTTTTATGTGGGTCGGGTTAGCGATAGCGTAACCCGACCTACAAAAGTAGTACCTTGTAGGGGCGACAGATTCGCCCTGTACATTCGTTTATTGATATGTGACGTTTCCGGCACAGGATTGCTGCCGATGCCGGAAACGCTTTACTCGCTACGCTCGTAAAGTCTTATTCCGGCCTACAGATACTGAACGCCTAATTATGGCAATTACACCTGAGAAAGCGTGTTCGTTGCCAAAACAAACTCAGCTTCATCCATCACTTTAATACCCAATTCTAAGGCGGTAGCCAATTTTGAGCCAGCCTCTAGGCCAGCGACTACCACTGTGGTTTTCTTAGAAACTGAGCCAGCAACTTTCGCACCTAAGCTTTCTAACAAGGCTTTAGCTTCAGATCTTGTTAGTTGTTGCAAAGTACCTGTTAATACCCAGGTTTGTCCAGCCAGTGGTAATTTATCTATAGCTTGATTTTCTATAACAGGCCAGTTAACACCTGCGGCTAAAATCTTTGCAATGATATCTTTGTTTTCAGTGCTCTGGAAAAACTCGACTATATTCTTAGCCATCACCGGCCCTATATCAGGCACTTGCATTAAGTCTTCTAAAGACGCAGCCATAATAGTGTCTAGGGTTTTAAAATACTGGGCAATACTTTTAGCACCTTCTTCGCCGACTTCATGGATACCTAAAGCACCCAAGAAAGTGCCAAGTTTAGTGTGTTTTGAGGTTGCGATAGAATCTAATACATTTTGGGCGCTTTTCTCGCCTTGGCCTTCGAAGTTACTGATATCTTCGAGGTTAAGGCTATAAATATCGGCAATGGTTTTAAGTCTACCTGTGTTATAAAGCAATTCGATCAGTTTAGTACCTAAATTGGTAATATTCATGAATTTACGCGAAGCGTAATGACGAATACGTTCAGCACCTTGAGCATTACAGCTTAGATCAGCACTGCAACGATAAGCTGCTTGACCCTCTGTTTGATGGACTAAAGCGTCACAAGCAGGGCAGCGCTCAGGTATGATGATGGGCGTTCTATGTGTGCCTTGTTCAACTACTTGTACCACTTTAGGGATAACGTCACCGGCGCGTTGAATTTCAATCTTATCGCCTATTTGCAGGCCTAAACGTTCGATTTCATCCATATTATGCAAGGTTGCATTGCTGACTGTGACACCGCCAACGAAAACTGGGGTTAATCGAGCTACGGGTGTTAATACTCCAGTCCTGCCGACTTGAAAGTCTACAGCCAATAACTCTGTAATACTGTTTTCAGCAGGAAACTTTCTAGCAACCGCCCATTTAGGTGAGCGGGCGATAAAGCCCTGCGAAGCTTGCTGCGCTAAATCATCGATCTTATAAACGATGCCGTCTATTTGCATAGGCAGTTGCGCTCGAATGTGTTCCATCAGCTCATAGTTGCTGACAAAAGCCTCATAACTGCCTGAGAAAGCATAGCAATGGGGGTTCTTTCTAAAACCTAAGCTGTGTAAATAAGCCAGTATCTCTGAATGCTGAGTAAAAGAAGGTGTACCTACCATTTCACCTAAACCATAAGGAATAAACTGTAAATCTCGTTCGGCAGCAATCTTGGGGTTCATTTGCCTAACCGTGCCGGCAGCAGCATTTCTAGGATTTACAAAAAGCTTAGTATTGTTTTGCAAGGCTTGTTGGTTAAGCTTTTCGAAGGCTAGTTTAGGCATGAAAACTTCGCCGCGTACTTCTAAAATTTCGGGAGGATGGTCGATAGAAAGTTTAAGCGGCACTGATTTAATGGTCTTGATAGTATGAGTAACATCCTCGCCTACCAATCCGTCACCACGCGTTGCCGCATAGCTTAATAGGCCGTGATCATAATGCAGGCTTATAGCTAGGCCATCAAGTTTTGGTTCACTAAATACTTTAAGTGACTCAGCGTTCAGGTTGAGGTCTTTAGCCGCTTTCTCAAAAAAAGCGTAAGTTTCTTCTAAGCTAAAGGCATTAGACAGCGAAAGCATTTTGAGGCGATGCTCTATTTTGACATAGTCATCGATGGCTTTAGCGCCTACCCGTTGGCTTGGGGATTCTGCAGTGATAAATTCAGGGTGCTCGTCTTCAAGGGCAAGCAATGCTCTAAAGGCTAAATCATATTCAGCATCAGAAACGCTAGGTTGATCGAGGACATAATAGTCATGATCCCATTGGTTGATTTGCTTAACGAGATCTTGGTAGTTCAAGGTTTAGAGTGTGGTGGGTTAGTTGAAGGATTGTAGGTCGGTTTAGCGATAGCATAAACCGACCTACGTTTACTATCATTAAGTTAAAAGTAGAAAATCTGTGTATCTGTAGGGGCGACAAATTCGCCCATTAATTTTGTAGCCCGGAATTAGACCAGACTAGCGTAGCGCGTGGTGGCGTTTCCGGCACAGGAGTAGTGCCTATGCCGGAAACGCTTTGCTCGCTTACGCTCGTAAAGTCTTATTCCGGCCTACAATTACAACTAACCCGACCTATGTCTACAAACCTTGGCGAAATTGAAAAATAGTCTCTTCCGTCAATGGTTCGCGATGATGATCTAACATAGTGCCATCGAGTTCTACCGCTAATATTTGCAGAGTTTCAATAAAGTCATCAAATACGAAATGTGCGTCATCTAAAACGCCTGGTTGCATAAAAAATACCAGGCCACGGCAATAAAAGTCATCTAAGTTTTCACTAGGAAAAGTACCTGGTTCTTGCATGCTAGCGACACCAAAATCGACTTGACGCTTAGCATCTAAGCGTTCGTAAATTTTTAAGCTACCATATTCTAAGCCGACGATGGCGAAGGCATTGTCTAAATCTGAGCCATTAAAGCCTTCTTTCGCTTTGGCAATCAGAGTAAATTGAATGACAGCGGGGACTGAAAATCGAGGCTGATGTTCAATTTCATGCTCAGGCTCAAACATAGCATCATCTTTATCAAAGTAATGTGGATCAATAGTTTCTATAGGTTCACTATCATAATGATCCTCAGCTTCTAAAGACGGATCGGGGTCTTTGTTAAAGGCCAATGCATCTTCAGCATCCCATTGAGCTTGCAATCTGTTGTTCTTAATATAAGCCCAGATTAACATGCCTATGACGATCAAAAGACCTGTTGCAATGATTACAATTCTTAGTAGTTCTTTATCCATTATATTTCCGCCAGACTCACTGCTTCTTCAATATCAACTGCGACCATCCGAGATACACCCGGTTCTTTCATCGTAACACCTGCCAATTGTTTTGCTATTTCCATAGTGACCTTATTATGAGAAATATACAAAAATTGCACCGATGCCGACATCTCTTCTACCATTTTTGAAAATCTCCCTACATTAGCATCATCCAGCGGTGCATCCACTTCATCTAATAAGCAAAAAGGTGCGGGATTAAGCTCAAAGATTGAAAACACCAAAGCTACTGCCGTTAAAGCTTTTTCACCACCTGATAATAAATGTATAGAGCTATTACGTTTGCCAGGAGGCTGGGCAATTATATTAACCCCGGCTTCCAGCAGATCTTGTTCAGTTAATTCTAAATAAGCCTTGCCGCCCCCAAACAGTTTTGGAAACTTTTCTTGCAAGCCGGTGTTTATTTTATCGAAAGTTTCTTTAAAACGCAGTCTACTTTCTTTATCAATTTTATTAATGGCTTGATCTAGCAAGCTCAGAGCTTCAAGTAAGTCCGCTTGTTGTTCATTAAGAAAGTTCATGCGTTCCGCTTGTGACTTATATTCTTCGATGGCCGTCAGGTTAATAGTGCCTAAACGCTCTATCTGCTGGCATAAATCATCGACCTTAGTCTTCCAGCGTGATTCCTCTGCGAGTTCAGGTAAAGTTGTTAATACTTGCTCAGCATCGGCGTCGATTTCTTTAAGTTGTTCATTAACAGTTTGTTGTCTAACCTTACTTTCTTGTAACTCAAAGCGCATAGTATCTAAGGCTTCTTTTTGTTTGTCTAGTGCTTGCTGCACTCTGCTATGTTGTTCAGCACTTTGGTTAATTTCAAGTTCTATGTCTGCTTGGGCTAAACGTTGCGTTTTTAGAGTGGCTTCTAGTTGATCTTTGTTAATGATGCTGGCTGCTAATTGCTGCTTTTCATTATCTAAAGGGCTTAGGTTTTGTAGTAATTTGGTATTAAGTTCTTCTATGCGTTCAACTGATTGTTGATGCTGAGTTTCTAAGCGTTCGATTTGTTTAGTCGTCGCAATGTCTGCTGCGCGTAAAGATTCAATTTTCGCCTTGATACTATATAAAGCTGCTCTTGCTTCATTAACGGCAAGCTCACACTGTGTTAAATTAGTTTGTAGCTGTTGATTTGCAGTTTCTAATTGCAGCTTTTGAAGCTCTTGTTCTTCTAAAGCCTGTTCGGCTTCATCTTGTAATAAACGAGATTCAGCAATCACTTCATTATTTTCAGTTAAGGAGCGATTAATATCTTCCAGTTCATTAGCAATTTGTAATAAACGGCGTTGCTGATGTTCCCAGCGTGTCGAATACGCACTAAATTCAGCGCTTTTTAATGATAACTCAGCGCCTAGCTTGTTATCTTGTTGTTGGATCAGTTCTCGATTGATTTCAGCTTCTTTAAGCGCTGCTTCGGTGACTGATAATTGCTCTTCATAATCGCTGATTTCACTCAGCAATTCATCTTGTCTTTGTTTTAACTGACGCAATTCCTTTTCGCGCTGTAATACCCCAACTTTAGCATCTTTAGTGTGAGTGACTCTTAACCAACTCGGACCAAACCAAGTTCCATCGGCAGTAATCACTGATTCATGCGCTAAACATTGTTTCGCTAAACTTAGGGCAGAGTCGTTATCTTCAGCGCAATAGATACCGCTTAATAACGCAGATAAATCCCAAGGAGCACTTACTTTGTCGATTAAGGCAGGTTTTGTTGAATTAAGGCTTGTCGACGTTGCTGCGTTACTTGCAAACAAAGTAATCGATTCTTTAGATAGTTCTGATAAACCTGAAAGCAAGGGCTTGATGTCAGTGACACAAATCGCTTCCAGATAATGGCTTAACACCGTTTCAGCGGCGGTATCCCAGCCAGCTTCCACATCAATAAATTCAGCTAAGCGCTGTTTATTGGTTAAATTCATAGACTCTAACCAAGCATTTAGATTTTTATTATCTTTGCCCATCGCATGTTGTTGCAATAACTCCAGCGAAGTGATCTTACCTTTAATACTCTGGCTTTCAGAGCGGCGGCTGTGTAAATAATCGTGAAACTGTTTAACCTGTTGGCGCTGTTCACCGATCTGATGATGTAACTGCTCTAATTGCGCTTGATGGTTGTCACGTTGATAGCCAATAATTTCTATATCGGCATCTAAGGTTTCAATATCGCTTTGTAATTCGCTGGCCGATAACTCATCACGTTCGTCTTGAAGCTTATCAAGTCTAGCTTGCAATTGACGACTTTGATTATCTAGCTGTTGAACAGTAACGCGATTGACTTCAGCTTGTTCTTTATAGTGTGAGCTTGTTGAGCGATAGGCTTCCCATTGTTCCTGCCATTCAGCGCGTTGTTGCAAACTATCTTGTTGATTCTGATTGAGTTGTTCGACGCTTTCCTCAGCACTAATAATCTCATCTTCAGCGCTTAATAAGCTTTGTTTAATATCCTCTAAAGCAAGGTTATCAGCTTGCAGTTGACTTAAAGACTGCTCCGCTTGGTGTTGGGTGCGATTAAGCTCTAAGCGAGTTTCTTCATGACTTGCGGCATGATGCTTAATAGCTTGCTCTAAAGCGCTGACTTCTCCGACCAATTTATAATATTCGCCTTGTGTTAGATCTAAACCCTGCTGTTGCGACTTATGTTCTAGGCGTTTTTCGGCAATGTGTTTGTCAAGATCACGTGCTTCTACAAATAAACGATTATGTTCGGCAGCGATGTCGTGGAGTTTGCTTTCTAAAGCACTAGCGGCCTGATGATAGGTACGCCAGCGCATCGCTAATAACTCTAATCTGAATTGGCGCTCATGGCCTTTAAGTTCAGTATATTTCTCAGCTTTTTCAGCTTGTTTTTGTAAATGCTTAAGTTGCTTATCAACTTCTTCACGCAAATCTTCCAAGCGCTCAAGATTTTCGCGGGTATGCTTCATTCTGGTTTGTGTTTCTGCACGGCGTTCTTTGTATTTTGATATGCCCGCCGCTTCTTCGATATGGATACGCAGTTCGTCGGGTTTAGCCTCAACCATACGCGATATGGTGCCTTGTTCGATAATTGCGTAACTACGTGACCCGAGTCCTGTTCCTAAAAACAAGTCAGTAATATCTTTACGGCGGCAACGCGAGCCATTTAATAAGAACAAAGATTGGCCATCACGACTGACTTGACGCTTAATAGCAATACTGTCGTATTGCGCGTATTCGCCGCCTAGCTTGTTTTCAGTATTATTAAAAACCAACTCCACAGAGGCAGTGCTGACCGGTTTTCTACCTGATGAACCATTGAAAATAACATCCGCCATATTAGCGCCACGTAAATGCTTGGCAGAGCTTTCGCCCATCACCCAACGCACCGCATCAATAATATTAGACTTGCCACAGCCATTAGGGCCGACGATAGCAGTTAGATTTCCATTAATAGGAATCACTGTCGTATCCACAAAAGATTTAAACCCCGACAGTTTTATTTTTTCCAGCTTCATTGCAGGTGAGGTACCCAATAGTTAAAACAGGCACATTATCAGCGATATTGTCTTCAGTTTCGACTTTTTTAAATAAAGAATGTAAATGTAGGTGGTGTTAAGCATTCCTAATTTAAATTTGTAGGCCGGAATAAGGCTTTTAGAGCATAGGTACCTACACAAATAATTGTTAGCATTCCCACGCAAGAACGCTAACATTGTGGTGAAGATCGTAGGGGCGTATGCAATACGCCCCTACGGTGTTTTTTATCGTTTACACGTCGATAAGAAACCTGTGTAGATACTTATGCTTAAAAGGCATAGGTACCTACACAAATCATTGTTAGCATTCTCACGCAAGAACGCTAACATTGTGGTGAAGATCGTAGGGGCGTATTGCATACGCCCTTATAAAATAAGCCCTATAACATATAGACTTTCAATGATGGGCGTATGCAATACGCCCCTACGGTGTTTTTTATCGTTTCCACGTCGATAAGAAACTTGTGTAGAACCCTATGCTTTTAGAGCGTAAGCGAAAAGCGTTTCCGGCACACATACTGATCCTGTGCCGGAAACGTCAGTTATGTAGGGTGTCCAAACAGCTTATCGTTTGCCCACTATTCGCCGAATGTGCGGTGAGCAGAAAAACATAGCCCATCCACCCTGCAGTTTTCTCAAACCCTACCATCGTGTATCATTGCTAGCAATTTAATGATTAATAAAGGTGTTCACCCCCATGCTAGACCCTCGTTTATTTAGAACTGATCTTGATTTCGTTACCGAACAATTAGCCAGACGATCCTTTACTTTTAATCCAGAAGCCTATATCGAGCTAGAAGCACGGCGTAAAGACGTGCAGGTTAAAACTCAAGAATTGCAAAATGAACGTAATAGTCGCTCAAAAGCCATAGGCTTGGCTAAAGCTAAAGGCGAAGACGTCCAACCATTATTAGATCAAGTTCAGCATTTGGGTGATGAGCTAAAAGCTGCAGAAACTCAATTAAATGATATACAAATAGACATGGATGCTTTAATGGCCGGCATACCTAATCTGCTTGATGCCTCAGTACCCGCAGGTAAAAGTGAAGAATTTAATGTAGAGTTGAGTCGTTGGGGCGAAGTACCTCACTTTGATTTTGAAGCCAAAGATCATGTCGATCTAGGTGCAAAGCTAGGTATGGATTTTGAGGTAGGCGCAAAAATAGCCGGTGCGCGTTTCGTAGTTTTAAACGGTGCTTTGGCGCGTTTACAACGAGCCATCATTCAATTGATGTTAGATACCCATACTGATCAGCATGGTTACAGTGAAACTTATGTACCTTATTTAGTGAATGCCGATAGCCTACGTGGTACCGGTCAATTGCCTAAGTTTGAAGCGGATTTGTTTAAAGCTAGCGAGGATCCCACTTTATATTTGATTCCCACCGCCGAAGTGCCCGTGACCAATATCGTCAGAGATGTGATTATTGATGCCAAAGCCTTGCCACTAAAGTTTGTTTGTCACAGCCCCTGTTTTCGTAGTGAGGCCGGTGCTTATGGTCGAGATGTACGTGGCATGATCCGTCAACATCAATTTGAAAAAGTAGAGTTAGTGCAAATCGTACAACCTGATCAGTCCGAACAATTACATGAGCAATTAACCGCCCATGCCGAAAACATCTTAAAGCTGTTAAAACTACCGTATCGCAAAATGTTGTTGTGCGCAGGAGACACCGGTTTTTCATCTGCTAAGACTTATGATCTTGAAGTCTGGCTCCCAGGGCAGGGTGCTTACCGCGAAATATCCTCATGCAGTAATTTTAAAGATTTCCAAGCGCGTCGCTTGCAAGCCCGCTGGCGTAATCCCGAAACCGGCAAACCCGAGTTAGTGCATACCCTTAATGGCTCAGGCTTAGCAGCAGGCAGGACTTTAATCGCCATCATGGAAAATTATCAAGATGCCCAAGGCCGTATTCATATCCCTGAAGCTTTGTTACCTTATATGGGTAAGGTTAGCGTAATAGAAGTTGCGTAGCTTGGGCTAACAGCTCTACGGCTGGAGTAAAACAGCTTTAGCTGTTTTAAAGCTGTGCAACAGCTAAAGCAGTTGCACTCCAGTATATTCAGGTGATGGGGATGCTTTGGACCAACGGCTTTAACGTTAACCCATCACGCCACAAATCTTATTTTTAAAGGCCATCATTACTAATGACTACATCAAGCAGAATCACTATTGACCCACAAATGTGCGGTGGACGACCCTGTATTCGTAATATGCGTATTAGAGTGAAAGATATTCTTGATTTATTGGCATCGGGGGCCAGTACGACAGAAATACTTGAAGATTATCCTTATCTTGAACCCGAAGATATTTCCGCCTCTCTGGCCTATGCCGCACATTCAATTGATCATCCTGTATTAAGCGTTGCCTAGCATGCGCTGAACAACGTGAAGCGCATCGTTACCCAATGATGAGTCTGATGCCGGTCGGGGTTTGTAACCCCGACCGAAACGTTGGGATGTTTTATTGGCATTCGAAACATGAGTGACGGGGTTGCAAATCCCGTCACGCCACAACTTGCTTATTGGATTTTGGCAATCCCTGCCGTAATGGCGGTTTCTTTATAATGTAGGTCGGGTTAGCGATAGCGTAACCCGACAAGGTATGAAACATTGTTATTGAAAATGTCGGGTTACGCTGCGCTAACCCGACCTACGCGACTTTAAAAGTATTATGAAAACAACACAAAAACATTTTATTGATTTTGTAAGTCATTGTTTTTATATAACGTGGGAGAGGCTTTAGCCTCGAATTCGAGGCTAAAGCCTCTCCCACA
>CAIZMK010000221.1 GCA_903934035.1 uncultured Methylococcaceae bacterium | reverse complement strand
GGGGAGATTTGATCTATTAAAAAAATTATTATTAACTATCAATAACCTATGACTTAATAAAATCCCCCTCGATCCCCCTTTTACAAAGGGGGAAGCTAAAACCATAATACTTTCACAGTCTCTATCGCTAACCCAACCTACCTCACCTTTTGTCGCTAGCCACCAAATCCACCTGCAACGGCCAATCTCTATGATTAAAAACCTGCCCTTGTTCTCTAACCGTTGCACAAGCGTTAGGCGTTATTTCTGCAAGCACCCATTGCACTTCATTAAAAACACCTACTGACAAAATACCATTATCCGGAAACCCTCTATCCACTGGCGTATATATAGCGGCCGCGCCTACATTAACATCCACCGCTTCTGACCACGGCGCATTACCGACCAACGAAGCCTGTACGACATAACATTGATTTTCCAAGGCTCTAGCTTGACAGCCAATTTTGACGCGATTATAGCCGGCCACAGTATCCGTACAACTAGGCACCAAAATCAAAACACAACCCATTTCCACTTGTTTTCTGGCTAATAAAGGAAACTCACTGTCATAACAAATGTTAATAGCAATTTTTCCATACTTTGTATCAAAGCATTTTAGCTCTTTAGCGCCTTTAATTAACCAATGCTCATTTTCAAAACGCGTCATCATTAATTTATCTTGATAATCAACCGAGCCATCCGCCATAAATAAATAAGCACGGTTATGATAAATATCGCCTTCAATCAGCACAGGAAAGCTTCCTGCTTGAATAATACAATTGTACTGTGCCGCTAAGCGTGTAAACAGCGCAATAAAATCATCATGTAATGATTGCATGGCGACTAACTGTTTACTTAAAGATGAATAAATCTCCTGAGTAAATAATGAAGCCAATTCCATACTAAAGTATTCTGGAAACAACAAAATGTTAGCCTCTTGGGCGCAAGCCTCTGCTACCCAACGCTCTATTTTTTGCTGATAAGCTGACCAATCGGCCAGAAAACTAATATCGTATTGAGCAGTTGCAATCTTAACGTTCATCATAGCCAATAGTCATTGATACACATCCAATTTTATAAAGTTTAAGGGGAATATTTCTGATGGTACTGACAGCCGAAGAAATGAAAAATCAATAACGAATCCGTTACCCTATTTCCGCTCAAAGTTACAGGCAGTTTCAGAAACAGCGAAAGTTTACTTAGAGCTAATGATATTTACAATAATAACTGTCGTTAAGCGCATTTTACTTTAGTCATTTAGACCATAGGTATCTACACAAGTAAAAAGCAGCATCATTTGGGCAGCTCATATGGCATGAGCATACATAAACTGCGAGCTCATACTGTAGGGGCGACAAGATCTTTGTTTAAACTTTGTGTAGATACTCATGCTTTAAGGGAGAAAATTTGAAGCTGTAGGCCGGAATAAGACCATGCTAGCGTAGCGCGTGGTGGCGTTTCCGGCACAGGATCTACGTATATGCCGGAAACGCTTCCCTCGCTTACGCTCGAAAAGTCTTATTCCGGCCTACAACTACAATTTCTGTTGTCCAACTACTGCAGGGATGATTACTTGTGTAGATACCTATGCATTTAGACACGCGAATCTTTGAATAATATTATTAAGTGTAAGTCGGGGTTTGTACTTTGTTTAGCTGATAGCCAAGTAAGTTTTCTTGAATGCTTCTTCGTGAAATTTTTGTTTGAATACGTTTGATCTTGTCTGTGCGAGGTGGTTTGCTGTCGAGAAACCTCCCTACAATTTACTGTCTTCATTTTATAAGGGCGTATGCAATACGCCCCTACTGGACATCATCAGCATATTGTAGCCAGTAGGGTGTAATAGGCGATAGCCGTATTACACCTTAAGCAGAAAATCATAAGATATCAGTTAACGCTTCAATACCGCTGTAAGTGGTAAAACTTTTCGGACTTTAGATTGATAGTCCATTAGTTATCGAATGAATTTTTAAATCAATATGCTTTGAGTAGGAATAATCTTAGTAAATACATTAAATTTAAATTGCTGGTTGTATTTTATTTTTTTGAAGGTATGTTGTTCATTGTAATAACTAAATTGATCAATTCGTTATTATTGCTTTATAAATCAAACCTAATAATATTCAGGGAAAATAATTCATACCAATAATTAAAAAACTTTTTCAAATCAAAATAGTAACACCGTCAATATGGAATAGAACTTATTAGCCAGCCTAACTGAATTAATTTTAATATTTATAAAATTCGGAGTTTTAATATGAAAAAAATTGCTCTAGTAGTATCTGCTTTACTTTTGAGTACAAACGTAGCCTTTGCATTAGATAACATTATTTTTAAAGATCATTCAAATGTTGCCCTTGACCATGCAAAAAATGCCGCCACCGCTGAAAATGCCACTGAAGTTGTTCATCATGCTGGAGCAGCACTAGAACACACTCTAACAGCATCAATAAGTGCAAAAGGTCTTGTTAAGAGTCATTTAGACGAAGGAGCTAAAGAGCTTCAAAAAGCAATCGATCAGGGTAAGTTAGGAAAATATAATTCATCTATTTCTTATTCACAAGCCGCTGTAGCACATATTTCAGCGGCTAATTCAGCTCATGAAGGCAGTCATTAAAAACACATTAAATTAAAGCTAATGCTATCTATGAGCATTAGAAGATTTAAAATATTATGATTTTAGCTCCCCCCTTTGTAAAAAGGGGGCTGGTGAGGATTTTTTGTGTAATACCGCCGTACCTCGAATCAATCTGTAGGGGCGAATCTGTCACCCCTAAAGCTGCAACGCTTTTTTGTTATCCTTAATTGATGTTACGCAGTCGCCATTCAGCGGTTTAAAAAAATAAATACTTTCACAGTCTCTATCGCGAGACCACCTTACAACTTACTGCCTTCATTTTATAAGGGCGCATGCAATACGCCCCTACTGGCCATCATGATGCTAGCGAAACCCATCAAACACCCACAGTTATACTCAGCACATCGCTCCATTGTCCAACTTGCTCGTCATGTAAGCGATAGATGGCTTTATATTTCCATACCGCACTGGTAGCGGGTAAGGCTTCGTTATCATTGGTATTCGGCTCAGTGTTGATCGTTAGAAAACTAAAACCAGCACCCTCACCTCGGTCTACCCAAATTTCTATGGCGGCTGCAGAACCTTTAGTCCAAGTAATAATCGGATGTCCGGCTTTAATTTGAACATTTAAGATAGGCTTCCAGTTACTGGAATCCAGCACTGAACTTGTTCCGATTACACCTAAATCTAAACCGATTGCCGAAGTGTAGTTTTTATGGCTTTTAAGATGTGCGACTAAAGACGATAACCTTGGAATAATGCCAGAACTCACGACAGATGGAGTTGGCTCAATCAACATAGGCGGCACCGTCCAACCCACAATGGCGGCGCTACCATCACGCAATATATTTTTAAATTCTGTTAAATGATGAGCATAGGCTTGCATATCTGCCATGCTTTTCAAGATATAACGAAAGGCGTGTGCATCGGCTTGAAGGCTGGCCAAATCTTCTGCTGTCACTTCCAAAATGCTTGCATAATTCACTAAGATACTTGCAACATGGTCTAACAAATCAGCTTTTCCGCTATCGGTACTGGGCATAAATGCATTACTGGTCATAATAATTCCTTAGGATTAAATATTGATTGATTGATGAATGCTACACAAACTTTACAGAGGGTTTAGCGTAGCTTACTTAGTGCTATGTGAATCGTTAGTACAAAAATTCTAGCCTTAATGAACGTTATTCAATGCTGATAGAGTGTTCTTCTAAGCTTGCTGAATGCTCAGCAAGCTCGGCAAAGGCTTTTTGCGCACTGAGGAGTCCTCAGCAAAGCTGCAATAGCGTTCAGCATCGCTTGCTGAGCACTCAGCAAGACCTCAAGAGCCTTCTCAGTGATTGAAGAGCGCTTAGCAAGCCTTCAGTAGGACTTAGGTGGATTAAAAAAAGACTTAGCAAGCTTGCAAGAACACTCAGCTAGATCAGCGTAATGCTCAGCAAGATCTGATTAGCGCTCAGTTGTGTTTGCAGAGCACTATTCAAGGATTGCCTAACATTCTATTATTGTAAAAAAAGACTATAACTACATTAAATGATGATAACTTTCAGGTTAATTCGCCAACTGTTAAGAATTGACTCAGAAAATATGCCACCTTGCTAGGTGACGGTTACTTTATAACCTTAAGAATACTAAAGATCAAACTTTATCTCATAAATACTAGGTATTTATGAGTGCTCGAATCCTTAGCCAGCATTCTAGCTATGATCATCAGATTAAGCGCTAATATTATTAAGGCAGCTATCGGAATGATTATATAAAGTGCTTTAGCTGTGGGTGGCGTTTCCGGCATAGGAACCATGCCAATGCCGGAAACGCTTTGCTCGCTTAGGCTCACAAAGTCTTATTCCGGCCTACAACCACATCATTTCCCCGTAATCCGATGCTCCATGATACTGAGCGAATTTGTCGCCCCTACAGATAAAACGCTTTTTTCCTATCCTTAAGGGTGGGCAGCATCAATTCCCTAGTTATTTTGCTCATCACGACTCTATATCCGTATTACTACTAATTGTAGGAGTGATTGTATTCAATTATTCTTTGAACCGTCGTAAGCCAATATACGTTTTTTGGCTTATGTGATTTGTAGTCAAATTGGCAATCATTGTATGAGTCGCTGTAAACTATTCGTTTTTTAAGCTTTTATAGGAATAGCCATTGGGCTATATCAAAATATGAAGATAAAAACGATTAAGCGCTTTGCTCGTATGATTAGCTTGGTGTTGTTGGCGGGATCATTGTCAGGCTGTATGTATTGGGTTAGAGCCTATCAAACTTATCTACAAATGGATGAGTTTGATCGTTATTTTTCGGTCGTAAGTGCTGATGATTTCACCTTGCAATTTAAAAAACCTATTTTATATAGCAAAGATTTTGTGTCCTTATCTCGATTATATGCCAGTGACGATAGCGTTACTCAAGACGGTCGACGTTGGCGATATTGGTTTCGTAAAATTGATGCCAATAATAATTTGATAATGCCTGAAATTAGCTTTTATTCAGATTTGAATTTTAATCACGAAGGTAAGCTAACGGCTTGGTCATTTTCATCGTTATTTTTAAAGATTGCTCCACCTAAGTTTCTTGAGGTTTCTTTACGCTCAATTGGTGGTGCAGAGATTGATAAAGAAAAACAGCAGTTACGTGCTAATAGTGAGCTCTTAACTAAGATTTCTGATCAGTTACCTAAAAAAGTCTCGGTGATTGCTCAATTAGGAGAGCCTTTGGATATTACTGATGAGGGTGAAATGGAGGTGTATCGCTATCATTTTCTACTCGATACTCACCATATTGAGAAAGGCTATGAAGACAGAGCGCTTAATGAAATTAAAATCCGCTTTGATAAAAAGACTACTGAATTAATAGGTATGAGTGGTCGATTTGCTGGATTGAAAGTCTCTATAGATTATAGAAACTTCCTTAATGCAGCCAATAAAGAGTTGTAGTGTGTTCACGATTATGGGTTTTTTATAAAAACTAAGCCCTAACTAAACAATAATTGTGACCACTGTGAATTTAATAAATTTCTATATTTAGAATTAATAATGGAAGGTGGTTATGATAAAAGTATTACTGGCTGATGATCATGAATTAGTCCGAACTGGCATTGAAGCATTACTGAATGCTTGCGATGATATCACTGTAGTGGGCGTGGCTAAATCGGGCGAAGAAGCTGTTGAAAAAGTATCGACGTTCTTGGTTGATGTCGTTTTGATGGATATTAATATGCCCGGCATGGGAGGTGTTGAAGCTTGTCGTCAAATCTTACATAACAATGCCGATTCAAAGATTATCATTATCTCCACTGATAATCATAGCCACATTCCACCGCAATTATTTAAATTAGGTGTATCTGGTTTCATTTCAAAAGATTCACCCGTTGCCGAGATGATCAAAGCTATTCGTAAAGTAGTCGCTGGAGATCATTATTTAAGTTTTGATGCTGTTTATAATTTAGCCTCTCGATGTTTGCCAGAATATTATGAGTCACCGTTTTTAAAGTTATCTCGCAGAGAAGCCGAAGTAGTCACTTTAATTCTGCAAGGTAAATCCATTAAAGAAATGTCTAATATGTTGATATTGAGTGACAAAACCGTGAACACCTATCGATATAGACTCTACGATAAGCTGAAAATAAAGAATGATGTGGAATTAACACGCTTAGCCTATAAAGTTGGATATTTTGAATCGGCTTTAATTTAGTTAATAGAGTCGTTGTAACGCCTTAAAGCTGTTAAAATCTGGCTACTTTTAATTTCATTCGAATGAGTACCATGACGACTAAACCCACTAAAGATTTAGAAACCTTTGTTAACCCACAACCCGATCGCGATTACACCATACGCATTGATATTCCAGAGTTTACTTGTTTGTGCCCAAAAACAGGGCAACCTGATTTTGCGACCATACAAATTGAATACGTGCCTGGCGCATTGTGTGTAGAACTAAAGGGCCTTAAGCTTTACATGTGGGCATTTCGTGATCAAGGCGCTTTTCATGAAGCAGTGACTAATGAAATTCTTAATGATATCGTTGCAGCGATTGCACCTAATTTTATGCGTATACGCGCTGAATTTAATGTCCGTGGCGGCATTTACACGACCGTTGTAGTGGAGCATAAAGATAAACACTGGCAGGCTCCAGAGTTAGTTACTCTGCCTTAAGCTATCGGTCGGGTTACGCTACGCTAACCCGACCTACTTTACTTTATCACTTGCCCACTATGTGCCGATATAAACGGTGGGCAAAAAAAACCTTGCCCACCCTACTGGTCTAGATTACTAATTGATTTATTATGACTTTTAAAGATGCTTTAACGACATTACCGCAATACATTTTACCCCATCATGCTTTATCTAAAATGATGAGTAAATTAACCCATTGTGAGAATAAGGCTTGGAAAAATCTGTTCATCAAACAGATCATTAGGCATTACGGGGTTAATATGGATGAGGCTAATCAGCCTGACATTAATGCTTATAAAAGTTTTAATGATTTTTTCACCCGCGAATTAAAAACCGGTATTAGACCGTTAACGACAGAACCTAATGCCATTGCTTGCCCTGCCGATGGTGCTGTTAGCCAAGCAGGTGTTATTTCTGAGGGTGAAATATTTCAAGCTAAAGGTAAAAGCTATACTGCGCTTGACTTGTTAGGGGGGTGCGAAGAGCGAGCTAAAGCTTTTAATAATGGTGTGTTTACGACTATTTATCTGTCACCTAAAGATTATCATCGCTTGCACATGCCTTTAACAGGCACCTTGCGAGAAATGGTTCATGTTCCTGGTCGTTTATTCAGTGTTAACACTGCGACTACTCGTTCTGTGCCTAGATTATTTGCTAGAAATGAGCGTGTCGTTGCTATTTTTGATACTGAAGTCGGCCCTATGGCTTTAATCTTGGTCGGTGCTATTTTCGTATCGAGTATAGAAACCTTATGGCATGGCGTGGTAACACCTCCTAGTATCCAATCCGTGCGAAGCTGGGAATATAAAGAAAATGCCCCGACCTTAAATATCGGTGAAGAAATGGGACGCTTTAATATGGGCTCAACTATTATTGTGTTATTTGCAAACAATAAAGTGCAATGGGATAGCGAGTTTATAGCCGATAAGATAGTTAAGCTTGGAGAAATGATAGGTAAGCGTTTAGATTAGCTTGGGTTAAGAGTCTTATCAATGCCGGAAACGCTTTGCTAGCTTACGAGACTGTGAAAGTATTATGACTTTAGCTTCCCCCTTTGTAAAAGGGGGATCGAGGGGGATTTTATTAAGCCATAGGTTATTGATATTTAATAATAATTTTTTAATAGATCAAATCTCCCCTGCCCCCTCTTTGCTAAAGAGGGGAATAAAAAGAATACTTTCACAGCCTCTTACGCTAGCAAAGCGTTTCCGGCCTACAGGTTTTTCTGGTAGCCCATTACTGCAAATACTAACCTAATTTTACGCCCTGCATAGCATGAGCATTCAAAAACGCCTGTGTGTTCATGCGCTTTCCTCCGGGCAGTTGTATTTCTAACAGACGTAAGAGTCCATTTCCAGTGACTACGTCCATGGTTTTATGGGTACAACTGACAGTACCTGGAGTTAATGCTAATAATTGCTGATCGCTAGCTTCTATGACTTCACTACTCCAGATACGGAGTACTTTATCTTGATATAAAGTTTGTGCGACAGGCCAAGCGTTGAGGCCTCTTACTTTTAAGGCGATTTCATGAGCTGATTGCTGCCAATCTATAACAGCTTCGCTTTTGCTCAATTTTTCGGCATAAGTGACAAGATGCTCATCTTGAACTTCAGCCTGTATTCCCCCAGAGTCTATCTGTGTGAGCACCTTGGCTAAGCCTATTGCGCCTAGGGTAGCCAAGGTGTCATGTAGCATGCTGGCGGTATCGTTATTTGTGATGGTGTATTCTTCTTTATGCAACATGTCCCCAGCATCGAGCTTATGGACGATTTGCATAATAGTAACACCGGTTTTAGCATCGCCGGCCATTAAAGATCTTTGAATGGGCGCTGCTCCGCGCCAGCGTGGCAATAATGATCCATGAACATTAATACAGCCTAATTTTGGAGCTTCTAATGCTGCTTGAGTCAGAATCATGCCGTAAGCGACAACCACCATTAAATCGGCATTGAAGGAGATTAACTGCTGCAAATCTTCCTCTGTCTTAAAACTCAGCGGTTGAAATACTGGGATAGCATGACTTAAAGCGAGCGCTTTAACGGGACTAATATGGAGTTGTTGACCTCGTCCTGCGGGGCGATCAGGTTGGGTGTAGACAGCACAGATTTCATGCTCGGAATCGAGCAGCGCTTGTAAGCTGGGTACTGCAAAATCAGGAGTACCTGCAAAAATAATCTTCATGTTCAGATTGTATCCAGTTAATGAAATTTCTAAGTTGTTCTTAATTCGCCACTATTTGAATGTCGAATACATGACTGAAATTCTAACTGAATTCATATAAACTTCAAATCGTTAAGGCAAAAACATGCCACAGGAATCATTATGACTAAGAAAATATTGTTTGGATTAATGGTTGCTTTGAGCATCAGTTCAAAGCTTTACGCTGATGAAATACCCTTAAATCCTAATCATCCTGATCAGTATACGGTAGTAAAAAATGATACTTTGTGGGGAATCTCGGAGAAGTTTTTAAAGCATCCTTGGCAATGGCCAGAAATTTGGAAAAGTAATGATAAAATTAAATCGCCTAACTTAATTTATCCAGGTGATACACTTTATTTAACGATGATCAATGGGGTACCCAAAATTAGTTTGTTAGAAAAAAAGCTCAGTGATCAAGATTTGAAGCGATCAACCTGTATTCTTGAAGACAATGATCTTAAAAAAGGACGGTCTGATTTTTCTGTTTCAAAACAAGGAAAGTTAATACCCTGTATTCGTGAAACTTCGCTTAAACAGGCTATTGATTTAATACCTTATGAGATGATCGCGGCATTTTTAAACAACTCCAAAGTAGTCTCTGAGAATAAACTAACGAATGTTGCTTATGTCGTTGATATTGCCTCAGAACATCTAATTGCTGGCGTTGGTGATAAACTTTACGTTAATGGCTTAACTCAGCCAGAAAATCAAGCTTATAGTATCTATCGCAAGGGTGAACCTTTTATAAGCCCAGATAGCCCTGATGTATTGGGTTATGATCTTCAATATATTGCCAACGTTACTTTGCAAAATTTTGCTAATCCGTCCACCTTAATCATTACTGAATCGAACAGTGAGGTTCTTCATGGTGACTGGGTTATGCCAAAAACGGATGAAGAATTTACTTTAAATTATTTCCCTAAACCGCCGCAAATAACTATCAACGCCAATATTATCCGTATTTTCGGAGGCATTTCACAAATAGGGCCCTTAGGTGTGGTTGCTATTGATAAGGGCATTGAAGACGGCTTATCTGAAGGACATGTTTTAACGATTGAGGAAAATGGTCAGCGCATAAAAGATCCTTATCAGCTTAATAACAACGAAATGATTAAGCTTCCCGATGAAAAAATCGGAACCTTAATGGTTTTTCGTACTTTTGAACGCGTGAGTTATGCTTTAATAATGAGCTCAACTCAAGACATACATTTATTGGATAAGGTTAGGACGCCTTGAATATCGCTACAGACTCATTTTATGAAAAATTAAAATACTGGTTAGTGTTATCTCGTGTACCAGGCGTAGGCACTCGAACCTTTCTTCATTTGCTGGAACAGCATAGTCCTGAGCAGTTATATTCTGAATCAACAGCCGCATTGTCGGCTTTAGGCTTAAAAAGTGCTATCATCCAAGCCATTAAAAATCCAGATTGGACAACTATTGATTATGATCTTGAATGGCTAGCGCAAGAAAATAATGGCGTTATCACTTTTAATGACGTTAATTATCCTAGTCAATTAAAGGAAATTTCTGATCCGCCACCGTTATTATTTACACGCGGCAATCCTGAATTACTGGCATTGCCACAAATTGCTATTGTAGGTAGTCGAAATCCTTCATCGGTAGGCATAGAAACAGCATTCAGTTTTGCAAAAGAACTTTCTCAATACGGCTTTGTTATTACCAGTGGCTTGGCTTTAGGTATCGATGGTGCCAGTCATCGTGGTGCATTGGCCGCCCAGGGTTATACTATTGCTGTTGCTGGAACAGGGTTAGATCGGGTTTATCCTGCTAGACATAAAGAATTGGCGATTGAAATAATTAAAACGGGGCTAATGGTTTCCGAATTTCCACCAGGCACGACTGCGAAATCTAATCACTTTCCTAGACGTAATCGTATTATCAGTGGGTTATGTCAAGGTTTACTAGTGGTTGAAGCGGCTATACAAAGTGGTTCATTAATTACCGCTAAAATGGCTTTAGATCAAAATCGTGAAGTATTTGCGATACCCGGCTCTATTCATAACCCTTTAGCAAGAGGATGTAATGCATTGATCCGCGAAGGGGCAAAACTTGTTGAAACAACGCAAGATATTCTTGAAGAATTAAATGTTGTTTATCAAGAAGATAATGAAATTCAGCCTTCTGACATGCAATCAAAACTTGACCTAGAGCAGCAAACATTATTGAATCGTGTCATGTTTAGCCCAACTTCGATTGATTTTTTGGTTGAAAATAGTGATTTATCTATTGAATCTATCTCTTCAATGCTGCTGATTTTAGAGTTGCAAGGTTACCTAGAAGCAATCGCAGGCGGTTGCTATATGAGAATAAAATAAATTAAGCAGTAAGCCTATTATGAAAGAAAATATTTTTGATGTTTTGATGTATTTGTTTGAGAACTATATGGAAGAGGAAATAGAAATGTTTCCAGATAGTGATGTCATTAGAACAGAGTTGCTGGAAGCAGGTTTTGAATCTCGTGAAGTTAATAAAGCCTTTGATTGGCTAGATTCACTCAGCTTGCAACAAGCGGTTAATTCAAGTGTTACCACTACATTTCGTATTTTCTGCGCTCAGGAAATTGCAAAACTGGATCTTGAATGCCGTAATCTTATTCTTTTTTTAGAGCAAAATGGCATATTAAATTCAGTTAATCGAGAAATTGTAATCGATCGAGCTATGGCTTTAGAAGATGAAGAAATTTCGATGGAAAAACTAAAATGGATAGTGTTAATGATTTTATTAAGTCAACCTGACGAAGAAATTGCTTTTTCTAGAATGGAAGATTTTGTCTACGACCTAATCCCTAACTATTTACATTAAATATTAAACAACAGACTAAAGGCAAAAGGCTAAAGGCAAAAAAGAATGTACAATTTACCTTTAGCCCTTCGCTTTTCGTCTTTAGCCCTTCGCCTTTCGCCTATAACTTTAAGCCTTTTAAATAAATGAGTAAAAATCTCGTCATTGTAGAATCGCCTGCAAAAGCCAAAACTATTGAGAAATACTTGGGTAAAGATTTTCAGGTATTAGCCTCTTATGGACATGTCCGCGATCTTATTCCTAAAGAAGGCGCCGTAGATCCCAGTAATGATTTTGCAATGAAATACGAAATCATTGAGCGCAATCAACGTCATGTTCAGGCAATTAGTAAAGCACTCAAGGCCGCAGACAACTTATATCTAGCGACCGACCCTGATAGAGAGGGTGAGGCGATTTCTTGGCATCTTTATGAGTTATTAAAAGAAAAGAAAATACTTAAAGATAAGCCCGTCTATCGCGTGGTTTTTCATGAGATTACTAAAAAAGCCGTGACTGAAGCGATTGCTAATCCAGCTCAATTAGCCATTAATTTAATCAATGCTCAACAAGCACGACGCGCCTTAGATTATTTAGTGGGCTTTAAGTTATCGCCTTTATTATGGAAAAAAATTCGTAGAGGCTTATCAGCCGGTCGCGTACAAAGCCCTGCTTTGCGCATGATCGTTGAGCGAGAACTAGAAATAGAAGCCTTTAAAACTCGCGAATATTGGACTATTGATGCCGCACTCACCGCACACGATCAAAATTTTAAAGCCAAACTCACTCAGTTTGATAATGAAAAAATAACACAATTTAGCATTACTGATGAAGCAGTCGCAGAAAAAACTAAACAAGCCTTACTGACTGCTGCAGATGGGCACTTGCTAGTTTCTAAGCTTGAAAAGAAACAACAAAAACGTAATCCAGCACCGCCTTTTATAACCTCTACTCTGCAACAAGAAGCCTCTCGTAAATTAGGTTTTACCACCAAACGTACCATGATAGTTGCTCAGCAACTCTATGAAGGTATTGATATTGGCGGTGAAACAGAGGGTCTGATTACTTATATGCGTACCGATTCGGTTAACTTATCGATAGAAGCGGTTGAAGATGTGCGCGCCTTGATTGCCGAAAAATATGGTGCTGAAAATGTGCCTAAAGAGCCTAGGCTTTTTAAAACCAAATCAAAAAATGCCCAAGAAGCCCATGAGGCGATACGCCCCACTTATCCTAGATACTTACCTAGTCAGATAAAAGATCACTTGAGTGCTGAACAGTACAAACTTTATGATTTAATCTGGAAGCGTACTATAGCCTGCCAAATGATTCATGCAACCCTGAATATGGTTGCAGTTGACTTAAGCTGTGGCGATGGCAAACATGTGTTTAGAGCAACAGGCTCTACCATTGCCATGCCTGGGTTTATGGCGGTTTACTTAGAAGGAAAAGATGACAGCAAGGAAAGCGACGATAAGGAAAGCTTTTTACCGCCCTTAGAAGAAGGTCGCCCAATTCCTCTTATTGACATTATTGCCGGCCAACACTTCACTGATCCCCCCCCCCGTTATGGTGAGGCTAGTTTAGTTAAAGCTTTAGAAGAACATGGCATAGGTAGACCGTCTACTTATGCGTCTATCATCTCGACTTTGCAAAATCGCGAATATGTTACATTAGACAATAAACGCTTTTACCCTACCGATGTAGGCAGAATCGTTAATAAGTTTCTAACCGACCACTTTACCAAATATGTGGATTATGATTTTACGGCTAATTTGGAAGATGATTTAGATGCGGTGTCTCGTGGCGAAAAGGATTGGATTCCTTTAATGCATGAATTCTGGCAGCCTTTCAATGACATGATTCAAGAAAAGGATGCTAGCGTACAACGTAAAGATGTAACTCAGGAAGCACTTGATGAGAAATGTCCTGAATGTCAAAGCCCCTTATCGATTCGTTTGGGACGTAATGGTCGATTTATAGGTTGTACTCATTACCCAGAATGTTCTTATACTCGAAATTTAAATGATGATGGCAATGCGACTGAAGAATCAGAAACCGTTGAGGGTCGAGTCTGCCCAGAATGTGAAGCACCTTTAGTTTTTAAAATGGGCCGCTATGGTAAATTTATTGGTTGCAGTGCTTATCCAAAATGTCGCCATATAGAGCCACTAGAAAAACCCGCCGATACGGGTGTTGAATGTCCTGAGTGTAAGAAAGGCGTCATTTTAAAACGTAAGTCTCGCAATGGAAAAATATTTTACTCTTGTTCGGTTTATCCAAAATGTAAGTATGCACTTTGGAATGCACCGGTCAAAGAAGCTTGCCCAGATTGCCATTGGCCCATTTTGACCATCAAAGAAACTAAAAGACGCGGTGTCGAAAAAGTTTGTCCGCAGAAAGACTGTGGCTACGCGACACCTTACGAAGGAGATCCTTTAGATATTTTGGGCCCTAAAGGAACGGTTGACTAACGCCTTTGTGGGCGGTTAATCAAATCAATATTCATTGGTTAGGGGGGCGCGACAGCAAACCACCAGATACTTACAATATTGAAAACAATCCTATAAAAAGCTACACGAAGAAGCATTTAGGTAGAAGTTAGTTTATCGCTGCGTTTATGGTGGATTGCTAACGAGACTGTGAAAGTATTCTTATTATTTCCCCTCTTTAGCAAAGCATAGGTATCTACACAAATAATTGTTAGCCTTCCCACGCAAGAACGATAACATTGTGGTGAAGATCGTAGGGGCGTATTGCATACGCCCTTATAAAATAAGCTCTATAACATATAGACTTTCAATGTTGGGCGTATGCAATACGCCCCTACTGTGTTTTTTTATCGTTTCCACGCCG
>CAIZMK010000220.1 GCA_903934035.1 uncultured Methylococcaceae bacterium | reverse complement strand
GCAACTTTAACAACTCGCTGTTGCTAGATACTTCTTTTGGTGCTGTGCCTTTACCGGAAAAGATCATTTTCGACCAATAGGACTTCAATTGCGAAGCTGATTTTTCGGTGACACTTTTGTGAAATTCTTCGTGCGCAGCTGAGCCATCCGTTTGTTCGATAGGCACTGCATTGCTACCATCGGGATAGCTAGACGATTTGCCTAGGAATAAATTGGCGACTTGTTCTTTATCCAATTTAGAAACAGGGGAGTTGGCGCTGACTACAACGACTATAGGGTCTGCGTGGGCAGTGGTGCTTAATAGCATTAATGCGCTACTCAGTATCGAGAAATAGGCGAGAGTTAATATTTTCATCATTCAGCCCTTAAAAAATAAAGTCAACACTAGCGCTGAATAAATTAATAGAATAACTTGCATTATTAAAAGCATCTGTGCCATTCCTAAAAAGACCACCAGCCGTACCTTGACCTCCAGTCAGACTGGTATCAATTCGATCCCACTGACCTTTTATTGCAATATTGTTTGTTAACTCATAGCGCAGTCCAATCGTTTTTGTGTTTTGACTCATTGATGCACTGGTTAGCACTGCTGTCACAATTTGATTGGTGTAATCACCTAAAGGCCCTGTGCCACCATTGAAACTGGTTGGACTGATCATAGCGTATTGCGAATAGGTGACATAAGGCGTCCATTTTCCAAAGCGAGCACCGCCAGAAATATAGCCACTTAAGGTATCCGAAATCTCAGCAGTCGCTGAGGTTCGCCAGCCAAATTCTCCGTTTAAAAAATAGTTTCCATTGTCCCAGCCTGCTCCAGCAGACGTAAAATGAGTTGATTTGCTCGTAGGATCTAAAGACGCTAGCTGAACGCAAGCCACTGGGTCGTAAGGACAAAGCGATTGAAGATTGGGCCTCACCACGCTTTCGAATTGCGGAATGTTGACAGTAATACTGGCATGACTGTAGCCGACACGAAAAGTAAAATCATTTACAGTAGCTACAATATTAGCGCCAACTAAATTGTCGGCTGTTAATTGCATGTTTGACACAGCAGATGCCTGACTATTACCATAATAGGGCTGCAACAACCAATTGACTGATCCTGTTTGTAATCGATACAAGATATCAACGCCTTCCATGTGTTGAATAGGATTCTGGTTATAAAACTCGACGGGAGGCCTCACCCATGGATTTGCATAATTAACATCTAAGGTATCAGACAACATATAAGTAGCTGGTCTTATGCGTCCAGCACGGATATCCAAATTTGGCATTACTTTAAATTTAGCAAAGCCCCATTGAAGCTCGGGCACCCAGGAATTAGTAGGATCTTGCTTGCTAACTGCTTGTGCTGTAAAACTTAAATGTGAAGTAGCGTGCCAATCCATCTGCAAGCCTATCTTGCTGTCAACAACAGCACTGATATTTTCAGTTCGACCTACACCTCTAGGATTAAGATAGGTGCTTTCTACAAAGTCAGCCTGATTGTTGTCACTATAAACAAGCCCGGCCGTGCCAAAGCCCTTGAGCGTGACATCATGCCCTAAGTCTAAGGCGTAAGCATTAGGTAGCATAAAGACTGCTCCCAATGTGAGTATGTGTAATTTATTTATTTTGAGCATATAGTCGTTGTAAAAAAGTTAAATCAACTGTTTAAAGCAAAGGTCAAGCGAATAGGTGAGTTATAACTTACAATAACTTTATTAAATTTGTGTGAAATATTTGGCAGGCAACAAAAATTCAAGCGATTTTATTAGATCGATGTTAAATGCTTTTTAAGTATTTAATTTTTTTGATATTTGTTGGGGTAAGTTAATTAGAACAGGTTTTAATAGATTGTCATTTATAATGCTGCCCCCTTTCAAAAAGGAAGGCTTTGTGGTGAGGGTCGTAGGGCGTATGCAATACGCTCCTACGGTAATTTTTTATCTACATAAGCAATCATAGCAGGATTGCCAATCTAGTAGGCCGGAATAAGGCTTTACGAGCAATAGCGAGAAAAGCGTTTCCGGCAAACACATTGAGCCTTTGCAAGTAGCGGGTAAGGACGTATCTGCATACGCACTTAAATAATCTCGATTGTAATCATCAATCTACAATATTAAACGTTTAATATAGGGCGTATGCAATACGCCCCTACGGTAATTGTAAGCCTAGTAGGCTGAAATGCCAGGTGGCGTTTCTGGTAATATGTGGCTGCCTATGCCGGAAATACTCGCTTGCTTGCGCTCGAAAAGCCTTATTCCGGCCTACAACACAGGCATGGGTTGCATTATTGCTTTATCTAATACCGTGTGTACAGGTCGGGATCTGTCCGTACAATACGATCGGCCTACAGATTACGATTGAATTTATTTATACGCTTTATTCTCAGGGTCTACGTCATTGCCTTACAACATCGCTTATTTATGGAAATGCTCGTTAGGGCATAGTTCTGATCGTAAGCTGATGATGGGCCAGTTGGCTTCTTTTGCATAAGCAGCAAGCTTTTCATCAGGATCTACGGCGACGGGATGATCGACTAGTTTTAGTAAAGGTAAATCATTATGCGAATCACTATAAAACCAACTGTCTTCTAATGTTTCTGGTCTAGTTTCTAACCACGCATTTAATAATTCTACTTTACCTGCTTGAAAGCAGGGCACTTCAATATAGTTGCCAGTATAACGTCCGTCTATCATTTCTGGCGTAGTCGCTAATAAATGTTCGATGCCATAAAGGGCAACGATGGGCGCGGTGACGAATCGATTGGTAGCGGTAATGACAATCAGGGTGTCACCCCGCTCACGATGCTTGGTAATCAGTTGTTGCGCGGGTTTTAATAAAATCGGGGTAATTATGTCTTTTATAAATTGTTCGCGCCACTGATATAGTTGTTCAGGTTCGTGCTGTGATAATGGCTG
>CAIZMK010000219.1 GCA_903934035.1 uncultured Methylococcaceae bacterium | reverse complement strand
CTCTTTAGCAAAGAGGGGTTAGGGGAGATTTGATCTATTAAAAAATTATTATTAAGTATCAATAACCTATGGCTTAATAAAATCCCCCTCGATCCCCCTTTTACAAAGGGGGAAGCTAAAATCATAATACTTTCACAGTTTCTGTCGCTCCATCCCAGCCTACAACTAGTTTGTTAATTTCGATATTCACATAAGTTCATTGGTGAGGTTATCTACCCCAACTTAGTCCCTTAAATGCCCATCCCCATAAACTACCCACTTATAAGTTGTTAATTCATCTGGTCCTACGGGGCCTCGGGCATGGAGTTTGTCGGTACTGATGCCAATAACCGAGCCTAAGCCATAATCACCGCCGCCTGATAATCTTGTTGAGGCGTTAATTAATACTGATGCTGAATCAACTTGCTGCTCAAATTGTCTTGCCATGGTCAAGCTTTGGGTGACGATTCCGTCAGTATGCCCTGAGCCATAGTGATTGATGTGTGCAATAGCCTCGTCTATACCGTTGACGATTTTTATGGAAAGGATCGGTGCTAAATATTCGCTATGCCAATCATCTTCTGTCGCTGGGTCAATATCTGGTATTAGTTTTTGTGTCTGCTCACAGCCACGTAATTCGATGTGCTGTGCAGCAAAGGCTGTTTTAAGTAAAGGTAGCAGTTGTTCGGCGCAGTTTTTATCAACTAATAAGGTTTCTAGGGCATTACAGACTTGAACGCTTTGGCATTTCGAGTTGATAGCTAATTCAACTGCTTGCGTTGGGTCGGCATCTTCTGCGAGATAAAGGTGACAGATACCATCATAATGTTTAATGACCGGAATGCGTGTGCCTTCGGCAATGCGCTTGATCAAGTCTTTGCCGCCGCGTGGAATCAAGACATCAATATAGTTATCCATAGCAAGTAGTTCATTAACCGCTTCGTGACCGGGGGTGGGTATGATTTGTATGGCATGTTCAGGTAGTCCGGCTTTTATTGCGCCTAAAATCATGGCATCGGCTAACAATATATTGGTTTGTAGTGCTTCTGATCCGCCTCGTAAAATGATTGAGTTGCCGCTTTTTATGCAGACAGCAGCGGCATCGGTGGTGACATTAGGCCTAGATTCATAAATGATACCGATAACACCTAGTGGCACTGATTTCTTATAGACTTGCAGGCCGTTTGGATTGGTATGACCTGATATTACACGATTAAGTGGGTCTGGAGACTGCGCCACTTTTCTGAGTCTGGAAATCATATATTTAAATACTTTATCGTCTATCGTCAAGCGTTTGATGAGCGCATCAGAATGACCATTTTGCCTAGCTGTTAGTACTTCTTGAGCATTAACTTCAAGTATCTTATCTTTAAAGGATTCTAGCGAATCAGCCATTTTTGAAAGCGCTAGGTTACGTTGGCTTTCAGAGCTGGAAGCGAGTAGCTTTGTTGCGATTTTACTTTGCTGGGCAATAATTTGAACGTGGCTGGTATTCATGGGCTTAATAATTTGATTTTGAAAGGAGGTAAGTTAGTAGGGGCTATTATACTTTTAGCGGTCGTCTATTTGCTAAATCAAAAGGTCATGTTTAGGGCTAAAGGCTAAAGATAGTTTCTTTTTGTAAATCAGGTTTCTCTCTTTGGAAGCATAGGTATCTAAACAATTAAAAAGCAACATCATTCCGGCGGTTCATGTGGCATCAATATGCATAAGTTGCAGAAATTATACTGTAGGGGCGAATTAATTTGACCTTACAAAAACTTAACTGTGGGCAGTTGTGGGTATGGAGATTTGTTAATTAAATGCTCTGTGGCTTAGTTACCAAATTGAGTAGAATTAATATCTCGCAACATAAAACCATAAAGTTCCTCTACTTTAGTGCGTGCCCATGGGGTTTTTCGTAAAAACTTCAAACTGGATTTGATTGATGGGTCATTACTAAAGCAGTTGATGGGGATGTGTTCGGCCAATGCTTTCCAGCCATAATAAGACACTAAAGCGCTGACTATGGTTTCTAAGGTTAGGCCATGTAGTGGATTATTTCGTTGGTTTTGTGATGACGTAAGAATTTGGTTGGAAAAGTCTTGGCTGGGTGTTTTCATTGTGGAGCTTTTTTTAGGAGTAATGTAGTTGCTGATTTTATATCAGACAGGGCAGGGCTTGTTGAATAGTTTTAATGAAGGTGGTTCTGGGGTAAGACAGATAGGCTTGGCAAGATGGATTTTAATATGATCATTATATAGATCAGATTAACGAAGTGGCTAACTAAAGTAAGTTTGATCAGAATGGCTTTTAGAGATAAAGCCATTCTGATCAGTTTTCTTGCTTGTACTGCTATTCTCCGTTGGTAGATATAACCGACTTTTGAATTAAAGCAAATTTATGTTCGATTATTTTTATATTTATTTATGACGGCCTATTTTATTGATGGCTTGCTATAGCACTATAGCTTAGTTAATGTATTGTTATTTTCTGACTTAGTAATTGAATGTGGTGAGCAATGAGTGTTTGTCAATCTTGTGGTTTTGAGCGTAAATATTTAGGTAAGAAATGCCCTGCATGTGGTGAGCCTTACTTGACCCTAGTGGAACTCATTGCAGAGCAAGAGGCTAATGATGAAAAGCATTCCTTTAAGGGGCGATGTAAGCGAATCCTAACTGCTGAAAACAGTAAGGATGCCTTTTGGCTTGAGGTCGAACTGATAAAGGCAGGGCTCAGCAAAAAAAGTATCTTTACTATTTTTTTGATTATTTCTTTTGTTTTTGCGTTAACCCTTTCTGTGTTGTGAATTATAAAACACATGCTTGGTCGGGTTAGCGATAGAGACTGTGAAAGTATTATGATTTTAGCGTTCCCATCGGACAGCTTATAAAGCATGAGTAAACATAAATTGCTGAAATCATACTGTAGGGGTGAATCTGTCCGCCCCCCCCTACAATAAGATTTTCGCAGTTACGTCTGGTACGGTATCGCTAAACCGACCTACACCTAATAATAATGTAGGCTTTTGAAAATTATTCAGCTATTTTAACTAGCCAGCCACCACCGCCATTGCAACTGCCTTGTGCATCGGCGTCTATAGCAATTCTCGCATAAGTGGCTTTTAATGAACTAGGTAGTGTGCCGGTTACTTCAAAACTATTGCCGGCGTTTTTGGGGGAGACTTTGATAGTTATGGGTAAGCCTTTGGCAGTCACTTTAATACTTTCAGGGTGTGTGTTTGCGGATGCGCTAAAAGAAAAGTTTGAACCCACAGCAACTTCAGTATTTTCAGCTGGAATAAAGTCAGTAAATTTAGGTTTGGCACAGGCTTTAGTGCTACTGCTTCCTCCACCATAAGCCCAGCAAGGGCTTGTAATAAACGCTAAAACAAAAATCCAAAGGCAGTTGTATCTTTTCATTGTTATCTCTCAATATGTTGGGGTAGATTATTTTATTTATTCAACATTTAAAATAACTGTTTTCGACTGATTGTCAAACTGGCTAGATTGGCTCTAGCTATAGATTGAAGGGTCTTGAGTCTTTTCAATTAATGGCTATCAACTTAAGATGGGGCACGGTACAAGACTTAAGCGTTCGTCCTGAGCTTGTCGAAGAATGTACGGTTAACAGCATTAAATAGGCGATTTAAGAGATCACGCAGTCATTGTCAACTATAAAGCGTCAGAACGGCATTTATTCTGGACTTATAAAAACATGTGGATAATATTTGGGGCCATCTTGCTCAGATGCGTATTCATCTGAACTACGACTTTTTCGGCTGGATTGATAAAGGTGAATATCTTTGTTTAATTTGTAATTGTCTTTAAGGCTCTCACTTGTATCATTTTCAGAAAGGTTTAAGTTGCTATTTAGCGGAGTAGCAAGTGCTTGGGTGCCAGAATTAATATAACCCAATACAGCACCACTAGCTGAAAATGCAAAAGTATAAGTCAGGGGGTTAAGTAATGTATCTCCTAAAATGCCGGCTATTTCTCTAGGTGAGCTTGGACCCAAAAAAGGCATGACGAGGTAATTACCCGAGGGAACGCCCCAGTAACTCAAAGTCTGATCAAACCCCTCATTATGCTTAGTTAAATCCATCATACTTGCTACATCAACTAAACCGACTACACCGGCAGTGGTATTGATAAGAAACCGGCCGCCATCCATTGAGCTCTGCTCAACCTTAAGTTGCATTAGGTCATTGATAGTGACACCAATATCTTTGATATTACTGAAAAAGTTAGATGTACCTGTCATAAACCATTCTGGCATTACTGATACGTATTTTTTACGCATAGGATTTAATACATTGTTGCTAACATCTTTATTAAAATCATGTACTGAATGATTCCATGGTTCCCATGGATCATCATTACTAGATAAAGATGTGCTCGTGCTTGCGCATCCGCTTAGTAAGCTTAAGATAAGTAACTTACAAAATAATAATCGTGTATTAGTATGAAAAATTCTCATCTTAAAATTAAGCTCATGAATTTAAATGAATTAATTATAGTTTGATAACACAAAAACATCCGTTTAGGGTTCATTAGTACAACTAAGGTTATTTAAAAAAGATTATACTTAACACGCTAAAGTAAGCAATCTAATAAACATTCCCACTTACCGTCTTTTGATATAAACAACCTCGTGGGATGCCGCCTTTAAAGCTTTATTTAAAATCATGTAGGTGTCTTTATCAAAAGCGGGTTTGGCACTGTCCAGTAAGGCCGAAATCTCTGATTCAGTTTGTACGGTACCTAAGTAACACCAATGATCAATCAGGTGTAGATCTTCCGCTTCTTTAAGGCCTATTGCCCCTGTGTATGGCCATTGATTGATTTTCAATTTAGTCATGGCTTGTTGCAAGCGTAACGCATGGGATAACATTGATTCTTCACCCACACAAGCCCCTTGGCATTTATGCAACTGTCTTGCAAAACAGGGTCTACCTTTTGTGATTTTTTCCAAGCCCAGCACTCCCAAGCATAGGCTATTGTCCTGAGCTAATTTTCGCAGCGCAGTATGGGCATCTCGCTGAGTACGAAACAAACCATACAAATTCTCTTGCGCACCAAAATCCAAATCATCTGCCCAGGTTAGGCTAGGGGTGACGTAGTCGGCTTTTTGTTGTAACTGCCAAGCACATAGGTCATTGCTGCGTCTCAAGCGTCGATTGTGGATCGGTTGCAACGTTTTAATCAACTGGGCTTCTTTTAATAGCGCCCCAATTTCTCCGGCTGTTTCTATGAAATCAATTCGGCGTAATTGTTGAGACAAACTCATCTCTTTAGGATGTCTGTGATCGGATGAAAAATGCGATAAAACACGTTGTTTAATATGGGTACTTTTCCCAACGTACAAAGGTAAATCGTTTTCACCGTAAAACAAATACACACCCGGTGTATCGGGTAAGCCTTGGATTAAACTATCATCGACATGAGAAGGAATGCTGGGTCTGCCCACCAACTTTTTGACGGTGGTGGCAATATAATTGGCATCCAATTGATTATGGATAACTTGCCAGAATTGATGGATTAGTTGCGCATCACCCAAGGCTCTGTGTCTATTAGAGACTGTTAAGTCATGACGGGTAATTAAGCTATCGAGGTTATGGTGTTTGTGTTCTGGAAATAAAGCTCTGGACAGTTTGACATTGCATAGAATGTTAGGTCTGAAGACGATATCAAGACGTTTAAACTCGTTTTTTAAAAAACCATAATCAAACCTTGCATTATGGGCAATAAACAAATATCCCTCCAACAAGGTGTTTAGCTCGTGTGCTATATTTTCAAAATCCGGCGCATTCAAAACCATCTCATTGGTGATGCCAGTCAGTCGTTCAATAAAAGCCGGTATACGGGTTTTGGGATTAATCAATTGACTCCATTCCCGAATGCCGCTTTCATCAACAAAGACTACGCCAACTTCAGTAATCCTATCCACCAAGGGATTGCCCCCAGTGGTTTCAAGATCAACAAAAGCTAAACGCAGCGCAGAATTTAAGATATGAACTCCCTGTACTTAAGCGATCACAGAGTGCTGAAACAGACGTTTCACAAAATACCTAAATTGTTCACTCGGTTTTTTATTATAAGCATTCATGATGACTTTAATTTTGTTAGCCGCTTGATCTCTCATGTGTACTTTTTTAGGCATTTGAATATTCTCTTTAATATTTTTGGGGCCTTGTCATTTTATCCGAATAACTTTTAAATGCAAGAAATAGAGAACCAAAAGAAAACAACAAAAACGCTTATCGCTTACGTAGATTGTAATAGCTTTTAGCTAGCCTTTGTGAGTGTCTTCAGGTCGAATCTAATCTTTAAATTCATCATATTATTGGGTTGTAATGATGGCTGTGTGGTGGCTAGTATTAAAGAAGTGAAAGATAGAGATATTCAAATAAGAAAAGTAGCGTAAGTTTTACCGTTGAGGCGACAACTAGATTGATAATTTCCGGTTAACAGAGGCCACTGCCGGAGATAGCGATGAAGTGAAGAATGTTTTAACATCGTCATGCAGATTACCCTGATTTCCTTTCAGACTAAATACATAATCACCACGTTGTTGTTTAATCTGTTTAGCAATTTTCTTTTGGCAGCCCATCGCATCGATAGTAATTGCCGCACCGGTTAT
>CAIZMK010000218.1 GCA_903934035.1 uncultured Methylococcaceae bacterium | reverse complement strand
GTGTATTGGATTACGAAATCCTAACCTCAGCATCTCACGTAGAGTTACTTGAGCAATATCGCTATGTGCCTGATCAAATTCAACTTATTCCAGTTGATCGATGGTCATTTGTTATACCTCAAGGTGATCCTAACGGCGGTGCCGTTTACGAAGATTTTGTTATTGATGCCCTGCAATATTTAGATGCTGGAGATTTAGACTCCTTAAGGCCTGTTGCCGAATCAATGTTACAACTCAGTAATCCTGATTTATGGTTATCTTCAGCATTACGTTGGTTGTTATTGTTAATTGATACCGTACCACCCAATCATCAAGCTATTACCATTTTAATTGAATCATTACGTAGCTTAAATGCACCGGACTGGTCTTTACTAGAGACAAATACTAATGAACTTAAACAAAAAAGCACTGTAACTACAGAGCCTAACATTCCAGAACAATCTCTGGCAGAAAATGAACAAATAAATAGCACTTATATAGACAGTAAAGAGCTTTCTGAAGAAGATGCTTTAGCTTTAGAAACCATCTTTGCAGCTCAACTGCAAATTTTACAAATTGATGATCAAGCAAGCTGGCAGTTTGGACGTGTTAAAGCCGCTGCGAGTGTTTTACTTAATTGCTGTAAAGCCATCGGTGACGAAACAGCTATCGCCTCTATCGAAGTTGCTATTGAAGAATCTTTAAGTAGCGAATCTAGCGCACCTTTATTAGCTTGGCTCAATGCACGCCAACAAAAGACCTCTCCTGTTAAACCATCTGAGTCAAATGCTGTTTCTGCAGAATTACCACTTGGTTTAGTCAGTTTAGAAGAACAAGCAACAACTCCAGAACCCGAACAAATAACGCCCGAGATAATAAGCCCTGAATTAGTAAGTACAGAAGAACTACCTAAATTTAGTCGGCGCCCTGATGATATAGCCTCTGCCAAGAGCTTAAAAGTTGATCAATCTAAAATTGATCGTTTAATGAATTTAATTGGTGAAATTGTCGTCTCTAAAAACGCCCTACCCTATTTAGCACAACGTGCTGAAGAACAGTTTGGAGTTAGGGAATTATCCAGAGAAATTAAAGCTCAGTACGCGGTCATCAATCGTATTGCCGAAGAAATGCAAGATGCCATCATGCAAGTACGTATGATGCCAGTGTCTTTTGTGTTTCAACGTTTTCCACGTTTAGTTCGTGACATTTCGCGTAAATTAGGCAAAGAAGTTCATTTAGTATTAGAAGGCGAAGAAACCGAAGCCGATAAAAATATTATTGAATCTTTAGCTGATCCTTTGATACACATAGTACGTAATAGTCTTGATCATGGATTAGAACTGCCTGAAGTAAGACGGGCAGCTGGAAAATCGGCAACCGGCACTTTAACCATCAAAGCAAATCAAGAAGGCGACCAAGTTATCATTGAAATTAATGATGATGGTAAAGGCATTGATCCTGAGATCATTAAACACAAAGCCTATGAGAAAAACATTATTGATGAAGCCACTTTAGAACGCATCACTGATCGAGAAGCCGTAAATCTGATTTTTGCAGCAGGCTTTTCGACAGCCGAGGTCGTCTCTGATTTATCAGGCCGTGGCGTAGGCATGGACGTAGTCCGCACGGCGGTAGAAAAAGTCAATGGCACCATACAATTAGAAAGTGAAGTTGGCTTGGGTACGAAGATTCGTATTTCATTACCGCTTTCTATGGCAGTTACTAAAGTAATGATCATTGAATCGGATAATCAGGTATTTGGTCTACCAATGGATCATGTCGTAGAAATTGTTCGCATTCCAGTATCCGAATTAATCAGTATTAAACAAAGTAAAACCACCGTATTCCGTGGAAAAATTGTCGCGCTTAAAACGTTAAACAGCTTACTAGGTTTACCAACTGAGCCTTTAGTGAATAGCGATAATGAAGTAGCTGTGTTAATCGCACGTATAGGTAATGAGGTAATGGGCTTGATCGTAGATGATTTCCACGAAACCATTGATGTCATTCAAAAACCTTTAACGGGCGTTTTAGCTGGTCTAGGCGCCTATTCAGGATCGGCCTTAATGGGTGATGGTTCTGTGTTAATGATACTTAATGTCAGAGGAATTCTTTAATGGCCATTGAATATAAAAAAAATCAGGCTCTATTTGTTGATGTAATCAGTGTTGACGAAGCAGAAACATTTTTAGATTGGCTACAAAACAAACCCAATGCCAAGATTGATTTAAGCCGTTGTAATCATTTACATCCCGCTAATCTGCAGGTACTACTTGCCTCAAAAGTAGCTATAGCAGCTTGGCCTAAGGATGCAAATTTAAAGGCTTGGTTAGAAACTGTTTTGCAACCTGCCTAGGCAATGTAGAATTTATTAGCTTATTTTAAGAAATAATTAGGAAAATATTATGGCAAAAACCATATTCGTAGTTGATGACTCTGCAACCATTTTAATGAGCGTCAAAAATAATTTAGAAATCGCCGGTTATACAGTTCATTCTGCTACTGATGGTGTATTAGCATTAGAAAAATTGAAGTCTGGCCTAAAACCCGACTTAATTATTACTGATATCAATATGCCAAATATGAATGGCTTAGAACTCATACAACAATTACGGACTTTGCCTAATTTTCGTTTCACACCTATTTTGATATTAACAACAGAAAATCAGCAAAGTAGTCGCGATCAAGCTAAAAAACTAGGTGCAACGGGGTGGTTGGTAAAACCAGTTGGAGGCAGCGACTTATTAAAAATTATTAAACAGGTATTACCAGGAGCTTAGTAGCTATGACTACAGAAAACTTAAATACCGAAAAAGAACCCATTAACGATGACATCCAAATGGCTAATCAACAAGCTGCATCTATGATGGTTAGTCACATGCGCTTAGATGAAGTATTAGCCGGCCAATTAAATGGGGTCGTCGTCGATACTGAAGATGCCGCAATGAGTTTAATCATGCGCGGTCGTAAACTGAGTGATGACACTCATGCTTTATTAAAGCACTTGGAAAGTTCTACAGGGAAAATAGTAGGCGCTGAACAAAGTTCAGATCAAGTGAGCCAAGATTATAAAGCTTTATTTACCTTAGTGACCGAGCATAATGCCAGCCTAGCTGCTGAAATAGCAGAAATGCTAGGGCAAATTCAATTTCAAGACGTCGTTCGACAAAGAATAGAAAGGATAGAGCAAGCCGTAAATAAACGAAATGCTCTATTTCAGGCCTTTGTAGAAAAAGTTGATGATTTAGACCCTAGCTTGCAAACCTTACCCGATAAAATGCAAGACGTTTTAAATGAGTATTTAGAGTTAGAAAATCGGCACGCAGCAAGCATCAATGATGAGTCTACAGTCAAAATTGAGTTGTTTTAAGCTTATATTATAGAATCACATAGAACTAGAATCTAGCCTGTGTAGGTCGGGTTACGCTATCGCTAACCCGACCTACAATAAATAATTATTGAGACTCGGCAACAAACTAACTCTTCATCAATAATCCAAAGCCTTTAACCAAAAAACATGAGTCATTAATATGGACACATCGCCTACAGAACCACGAGAACTGAAAGTTATCGCCATTGCCAACCGTAAAGGCGGTACAGGAAAAACCACCTTATCTGTCAATATTGCCGCTGAATTAGCAGCACTAGGACGACGTGTTCTATTAATTGATTTAGATACTCAGGCTCATTGTTCAGTTGGTTTGGGGTTAAAACTGAGTAAAGACTCTATTACGTCTCATAGTATTTTTAAAAATCCTGAGTTAAGTTTAGCTGCAGCCATCCATCAAACGGCTTATGAACGCTTAGCGTTAGCGCCTGCCGATCCTTTATATGAACATGGTGAAGGAATACGTGATAATACTATTTTACGCAATGCCTTAGCTGAAGCAGACATCAGTCAGCACTATGATGTAGTCGTTATTGATACCCCACCTTCTCATGACATTTTATTATTAAACGCATTGATTGCAGCACATTGGTTAATAGTGCCTTATGTGCCACATCCCCTTTCTTTTGAAGGTGTATGTCAACTAACCCGCGTGTTGTTTAAAATTATTTCAGGCTCCAATAAAAAATTAAAAGTTGCTGGTTATTTACCTATGATGGTATCAGATCATATTCGCGTCCATCGCACCATTAAAGACAAGGTGTCACAACAATTTGGCACGTCTAAAATTTTACCTGGCATTCGCAGCGACATTTTATTAGCAGAATCATTTGCTGCTGGTAAACCCATCCGTTATTACGCACCTAAAAGCCGAGCTGCAGAAGATTTTGCTCAGTTACATGGTTTCCTATCAAATTTATGCCCATAAAATTAGTCTAAGTTTAAAAAGCCTCGCCTATGAAAAACAATCAACCTGTTACTGATGTAGAAATAGAGGTTTTAGATAATAGAATATTAGTCTCAGAATGTGATCTTGAAGGCAACATCATATATGCCAATCAAGCCTTTTGTGAAATTAGCGGTTATAGCCTAGAGCAATTAATAGGTGTCAAACATAATATTGTTCGACATCCTGATATGCCGGCACAAATATATGACGATCTTTGGCAGTCTTTAAAAGACAATAAAACCTGGCGTGGCATCCTTAAAAATCGTTGCTCTAACGGCGATCATTATTGGGTATTAGCAACTGTAAAACCCATCAGTGATGATCATGGCAATATAATTAGTTATCGATCATTACGAAGAAAAGCAACGCTAGAAGCAATAGAACAAACAAAAACGCTCTACCAGCGCCTTAATAACGGCGAAAAAATTAATCTCAATAAACTTAATCCGTATAAAAGACATAAGATAGATAAGTTAATAAATTTAGCTATTTATAATTATGCTGCAATTTATGCTTTCATCAGCAGTTCAGCCCTCGCAACTCTCTATCTATTTGACTACGATCGCCAGACAGTTTTTAGCATGACTGTGTTGAATATTTTCTTCATAACATTTGCTATGTTATATAGAAATAAACTGAGGCTTAATGCAATCAATAAAATGAATGAGTCATTACAAACACTTTTAAAAGGTGATTTGTCTAGCCGTGTTGAGTATCCCTATCTCGATGAATTCAAAAGTACTTTTAGACTTTTTAATCAAAGTGCAGAAATCATTGAAGTATCTTTTTCTGAAATCAACCAATCCTTGCATAATATCAATGAAGGTGATTTTGAGGGCGTCACTAAATTTTCTATGAATGGTGATTTTAATATCTTAAAAGAGCATCTTAATTCAACCATACAAAATACTAAAGAAAGAATTTATCTCATCAATAAACGAATTAAGGTCTTTACTGAAAGTGAACTTACCTTAAATGAACCAGATGATCAAAATAATATTAATGAGGTATTAAGTCAAAAAGGCTATTACAAAAAAGTATTTAACACCATAGACGATTTATTATTGGTTCATGAAGCTAGAAAAAATAATCGACTTGAAATCGTTGAAAGAGCCCAAAAGGGTGACTTTAGTAGCCTTACCTCTTACACCGGCCATAATATTGGCGCCATTTCTGATTTATCCATTCATTTAAATGATTTATTTAGAACAATTGAGCAAAATTTAATGGATATCTCTAATATGGCACACCGTATTAGTGAGGGTGATTTAGGTATGCCCATAGACAACCACTATTTAGGTTTGTTTGCCGACTCAGTCAACGGAATTGACAATATGCGTCAAAGTTTAAAATCAATGATTGAAGTTATGGCTGATTCTATTATTGTTATTCATGATGCTTCTTTAAAAATTAGCAATGGAAACATGGACTTTGCTCAACGTACTGAAGTGCAATCGGTCAACTTAAAGAAAAACGCCGTAGCAATGGAAACTCTACTAACACAAGTTAAAAATACAGCCGATGCTGCCCACTTAGCAAATCAATTAGTGTTAGAGACCTCTACAATAGCTATCCAAGGCGGAAAATCAGTAGATGAGGTCGTCAATACTATGGCAGCTATTGATGACAGCTCAAGAAAAGTAGCCAATATTATTAGTGTGATTGATGATATCGCTTTTCAAACTAACATACTTTCTTTAAATGCCTCGGTGGAAGCGGCTAGAGCCGGTGAACAAGGCCGTGGTTTTGCAGTAGTTGCGAGTGAGGTTCGCTCCTTAGCTCAGCGCTCTACAACTGCAGCCAAAGAAATTAAATCCTTAATTAATGAATCAGTCATTAATGTCGAAAATGGTAATGCCCGCGTTGAAAATGCAGGTAAAACGATTCAAGAAGTTGTCACTTATGTCAATCGCTTAACTCAGATTATGGCTGACATTAGCTCAGCGGCTTCTGAGCAAAGCACCTCTATTGATCAAGTTAATGATGTCATTACACAAATTGATAACATTACCCAATTAAATAATATTTTAGCCGGTGAAACTATTGATGCAGCCTTAGTACTGGAAAAGCAATCTCGCGCCTTACGTGAAATGATTGATAAATATTCGGGTTTAGATACGACATTAGAACTTGATTTCGATCATCATGAACACCTCAAACCTGAAGAAATTAGGTTCGAGCTTTTTTAAAACTTGCTTAACATCTAATTAAAATACAAGTCCAAGGTTTGTAACTTTTTGAATTTTAATACAGCTCTATGTGATACAAAGGCTAATCTTTGTGAGCTTCTATGCAGTGAATACAATGATTTATTGTAGGGGCGACAGATTCGCCCAGTACAAACAAGATTAAATACTTGGCGAATCTGTCGCCCCTAAAAATCCTTAACTTAATGGCATTGCAATACGCCCCTACGATCTTCACCACAATGTTATCGTTCTTGCGTTTGAAGGCTAACAATTATTTGTGTAGATACCTATGCTCATTATGTCGATTTTATTAAACTCCTACCTACTCTAATTTACATAGAGCCATTCTTTATTGCTGCCAGACCGGCTTAAGGAGCACTTTATATGCGGTTCAGAGAAATCTTTAAGCTAAACAGAGAGATCTCTAGGTTAACCAGAGAATCCTTTAAGCTAACCGGAGAACACTCTAAGTTAACCAGAGAGCTCTCTAAACTAACCAGAGAGCTCTCTAAGCTATTCATGAGCGCCACTGCTGCCAATAGTAGCCTTACTATTCAGGCTAGAGAGTGCGCTGGTGACGCTGGTGAGTTCTTTAAGCATTAAGTACGAACCACTGAGCGGAATATAATGCTTACTAGCGGCTTTAAAATCAAATAGTAACAAAGCAAAAGGCAGGTATCCTGATAAATATCAATGATAATATTCAGGCCAATCGTAATGTAAGGAGAGGTCGTGACCTGTCCCTACGACACTTATTTAAACCTTGTGTAGACAGGCTAGCTGGTAAGGGAAGCTTGTGAGTTAAAATTGCAATGATTAATACATCTCAAACCTTGCAAAGACTATAGATTTGCCCTGTACAACTGATCTAATGAGGAGCGAGCAATAAACTCCTCTATTTACTCTATGGTAAACTATCAAAAAAGGCGATCATATACCCATTTTATCCTGCAAAGTAAGTTAAAATACTTACATTCAACTTATAAGTGCAATACTAATATATGAATTCAATTCATCAATTTGAATGTTGGTTAAAGAAAAGCTTATTTATACCCTTAGTCTTTACGCTAATACTAATAAATGGCTTAGTATTTAGCTGGAATAATGCTTTTATAAGCAAGTTTACTGCAGAACCTAACAATAACCTGATCGTTAATAGCCTTATTCAAGAGAAAGCCCAGCTTCAAAAAAAACTAATTGAAGTTTGTAATGCTGAAAACACGCCCAAAGATAAGCAAACTGAACAAGATCCTATACCAAAGAATATAGATGAATCTAGCACTAAAGACATTGACAAACGTGGCAACAAAATAATAGAGCAAACACAAAAGGATGCGCATCATGTATCTTAGTTTAAATGTCACGCTAAAACATGCAGCGATTTGTATTTAATGAGAATTAATAAATTGCAAAATAAATAACCATGCAACTTCTCCCGATCTCAACAAATCGCAATGAAATTGATATCCAAATCCTACAAGGTAATGCGGTTTTTAATTTTCATAGACAAATTGAAAAAATTCTTCAACATACGCCTAATGGAAAAAATATCAGTATTTTTTACTCAGAGGCTGCTGTTAACAACACCCGAAATGAAATCACTTGGTTTACCAAGGCAACGGGTAAAATTAGAACCATGCAGGAATTACAGCCCGAGGAGCGCTCTTGGGTTTCAGAGCAACTAAAAGCTTTTAGTGCGTCCATTAAACACACCATTAAAGAACTAGAAGCCACTGCAGGTGAAAAATCATTTGGGGTTGAAGCACTAAAAAATATTTTTATTGCTCCCAACATACAAAATTCATTATTTTTAGTAGGTTCCACATTAGTTATTGCTGAATGGGGTTGCGTGCCTTCTGGAGCAGATCCACGAGATTATGACTTATTACTATTAGATCTTCCGTACAACATCATACCAACTAATAGCATCACTGAGACTGTATCTGTTACACAACCACCGAGATTTTTATGGCGATCATTTGCTATAGTCGCGCTTATTTTTATGCTGATAATAAATCTTGCTAGCAAAACCTATTCTTCCATGCCTGCAAATGCAGCTCTGAATACTAATACTGAAAAACAACTAAAATTAGACATTCAAAACTTAAAACATCAGACACAAGAAAAATTAGATTCTTGTCAGATAAGTATAGAAAAAGCCGTAAACAAAGAATTTACTATATCTAGACCTACTGAAAACGAAGTTCTTGATCAAAAGGCATTAGAGCGAAAAGACCTCAGTGTTTTCAACGGAGACTGGCGTATGATTACTAAATTATACGAAACGGATATTGCAGGTAAGGCACAATTAGATAAAAAAGTTGAATATAAGCTCAACTTTTATAATGATGGACAAGGAATGTTTTCTTTAGAATATAATGATGGCGATATTTGTAAAACACCCATTTCAGTGTACATTGAATCGAAAGATAAATTTATAATAACTGCATCTAAATTACAATGTGAAAAACGAAATCCTCGAGATATTACCGTCGAAAAAAGTGGGAATATTGTTTGTAATCTAACAAAACCTGATCACGCCTCTTGTCAAATAGAATGCTACAAAGGCCCCTGTGATACATCTTTTGAAAAATAATTTTATTAGCAATAGTAACGAGTCTAATTCATAACATGGCAAATACCAATACAGACCTTCCTAAATATCGACCATTAGTGTCTCTAATACCAGGAGGAACCTTACAGTTTTTAGATATTCGTTTTAAGACTGAAGGTATGAAAAATCTGCCTACTGAATTTTATGAGTATGAAAAAGAAGATACATATATTGCTGGAAAAACTTATTCATTATTAAGTTTTTTACAAAAGGATCCATTAAATGCTGGGTATATTGATAAACAAACTGGCCAAACTATCAAGGACCCAAAAACAGAACACCCTAATACAAACATTACACCCACCTACTCTTTTAACTTTAATAAGGCACTGGAAGCCTTTATTGATGAATGGGTGCCCTTGCCCTTTATACGCGTTAATAATGTTGCAGAATCTATAGCCAATAAATATTATAAAGGTCCAACAGATTGGGCAAGGGCAAGAGTATCCTTACTAGATAAGCCAGATGCTCAAGGCAATACTTATCAATTAACTATAGTCTTTGATACCAAAATTGAAGCTGAGCTTGAATTAGCTCAGGTAAATCCAGCAAAAGGATATCCTGCTTTAACTGAAGCCGATTTAAAAGATGCTACCGAATATCATCTGGTTAGTGATGTTATGCATAACTTTTGGTTTTTACAGCTAGACTGGGTGAATGAATGGTTACATGAACTCATTAAATCATTCAAACAAAAGAAAAAAAATAACCAACAATCTGCCTCAGAACCTTCCTACCTGCATGAACATCAAGCAAGATATATTTCCTTCCTTGAATGCCTTACAACTACTCATATTGTTCCCAATATATGCTTAAGTGATCCTGAGCGCTATTTTTCTGTAGATGTTGATTTAGTATTAGATATTGGCAACTCAAGATCAATTGGCATGTTAGTTGAACGACAAACAGGAGAAAGCTTGTCATTCAGCAATAGTACAGTTCTTCAATTAAGAGACTTATCTGACCCAAGACAAACACATAAAAATATTTTCAATTCTTATATGTGTTTTGCTAAAGCAAACTTAGGTGATACAAGTAGTCACTCTCATAAATCTGGTAGGCTTTCTCCAAGCTTTAATTGGCCTTCAGTTGTTAGAATTGGCACAGAAGCATCAAGACTAGCTTTATTTTCAAGACGAAATAAAGGTCAGACCTCAATGACCTGTCCAAAGCGTTACTTATGGGACTTAAAACCGTCAATACATAGCTGGCATTATTGCCATGAATCACACAATATTAATTGGGAAGAACCTCCTGTTATTACTGGCGAATATCTCAAATTTATTAATGAAGAAGGTATTCCAACTCATGTACTCGGAGATCCTAGATACCAATCTTTAGAATTTTTATTAGGTCAAAGTTATTTACCAGCCTCAGAAGCTAATTTTTCTAGAAGCTCACTGATGATGTTTTTTTTCAGTGAAATTATTACACATGCTCTAGTACAAATTAACTCACCCGCTAATAGAGCTAATCGTGTCAATACTGATAGTGCTAGGCACTTACGCCGGATTATTTTAACGGCACCTCCAGCAATGTCAGTTTCAGAAAGGAAAATTCTACAAAGATGGGCTAATTGGTCTATAGATGTATTATGGAAAACCTTAGATTGGGATAGCTATACTGACATACTAGATGAATACAGACAAAAACCAGAAATAAAAATTAATCTCTATGAAGCAAGCACCACCCAACTTGTTTTTATATACAATGAAATCCAGGAAAAATTTGCTGGAGATGTGGAATACTACTTTAATGTTTTTGGCAGAGTCCGACCCCAATATAGCAATTTATCTTCTTTAAGAATAGCAAGTATAGATATTGGAGGTGGCACATCTGACTTAATGATTACTACCTATGTCAATGAGTCAGCGGATGTAACAAGCCTAATCGTTCCTAATCAAGAATTTAGAGAAGGTTTTAATGTTGCTGGCGATGATATACTAAAAGCTATCATTGAAAATCATGTCATTACCGGTTTAAAAAAATATTTATTAACTATAGGTGTAAAAGAAGCAAAAGCTGAGCTTATAAGGAAACTAGGTCTCTATACTGTGGGCCTATCTGAACCAGAGAAAAATTTAAGAGCGCAATTTGCATTACAAGTTCTAAAACCTATTGGAATCCACATATTAAATTTATCAGAAAAGCTTTCGATTCTGGAAGCACAAAATAAAATAATTGATATTACTTGGCATGATGTATTTAAAAACAAAACGTTGCCTAGACCCGAAGTTATTGAATATATAGCCGCATTAATACCTAAAAATAATTCAAAAACAGATCATCAATTAAGAAACCTTGTTTTTGATCTAGATATGTCTAGTGTAGCAAATACAATCACTACAACAATTGAACCTTACATTAATGACTTAGGTGAAATTATAAAGCTTTATGATTGTGATTATTTAGTTCTATCAGGCAGACCCTCTTGTTTGCCTGCGATACACTCTTGTTTTTTTAAAAACCCTGCAGTTCTACCGTCACGTATCATAACCATGAGCAATTATAATATCGAAAGTTGGTATCCTTTTGAAACGCTCAATGGAAAAATTCTAGACCCAAAAACCACGGGTGTCGTAGGTGCTGTTTTAAGTACAATTTCAGAAGTTAATATCCAAAACTTTCATATCAGCATCAAAGAATTAAATCCCTCTACAACCATTAAATTTATTGGTTTGCTGGGTAAAGGTAAAGATCATCATATTATGAATAAAAATATCTTATTTAATGGCATTGATTTAGAGAATGCCCGACAAAAAGATTTATATGACAGCATCAAATTTGCAAGTCCGCTCTATGTTGGTTTTAGACAGCTCAATTTAGAACGCTGGAAAGCAACCCCTTTTTACCTTGTTAATTTTTCTAGCCAAGAAGCGATAGATAGATCTCAAAAAAACCAATTACCGTATGAAATAAAATTTTCTTATCAACGTCAATTTGACAATATTAATGACCTAGATTCAGGTGGCGTAGAAAGTATTCTTAAAATTGAAGAAATTACTTCTATGGAAGGTAATTCAATTCCTCTTTCTGATATCGAGTTGCAATTTAAAACAATGACAGAAGATTTTGGTCACTGGTTAGATACTGGTTTATTTGAAATATACTAATTAATTAAAAAATGAACAATCAATATGTAGCTAAATTAGCAACAAAAACCAGTGAAACTTTCGGTGAGGCACTCGATTGGGTGAATAAATCAAATGACCCATTGATTTATAAAAATCACAAATTAAAAAAAGTTTTACACAAATCAATTTACAAAGCCGATAAGATCATGGCGTCAGCACATTTAAAAATGTGTATCGGCATTTATGGGGCAAGCCAATCTGGTAAATCTTATTTAGCGTCTGTACTTGCAAGAAAAGATGCAGGTCGACTTTATGCCATAATAGCTGACCAAAAAATTGACTACATTGAAGCTATCAATCCTGAGAATGATAAAGCATCAACTGGCTTAGTAACTCGATTTACAACTGACAACATAAAAACTCCAGATGCTTATCCTATACTCGCTAAATTACTTAATGAATTTGATATTGTAAAAATATTAGCCAATTCTTATGTTAATGATATCAATCATTCTACTGATAAAGTTGAATCACATATCACTATTATAAACAATGTGTTAACTGATGTAGAATCTTATCCAAAATCAGCAAACAATATCAAACTACAAGATATTTATGAACTTGAAGATTTTTGTAATGCCAATTTTACTCATAACCCTCGATTTATTGCTTTAAAAAAAGCAGACTTTTGGTCTAGAGCAGCTGGTCTATTACCTAACATTAATGAACAAGGTAGAAAGAAATTAATGGTACTTTTATGGCAAGGATTGCCTAATTATAACCAAATATACGACAACTTATTAAGCGTACTTAATCAATTAAGACACTCGACCAGTATTTATTGTGCACCTGAAGCGCTATTTAACGTTAAAGATAAACAATGGCTCAAAAGTCAGGCTAGTATATTAAATGTTTCAACACTAGATTCTTTAGTCAATAATGATAGCTCTTCTGTAAAAGTCATTAATCAAAATGGGCAACAAGTTACAATAGCTAGATCTAGTCTAGCAGCCTTGATCTCTGAATTATTGATACAAATTGAAGAACAAACTAATGACTTTTTAAAAACAACAGATTTATTAGATTTTCCGGGCGCACGTTCACGTAGTGTTCATCCCAAGGATGCAAAACTATTAAATTCACAAGCCATCAAAGTAGATCTTTTTTTACGAGGTAAAATCTCGTATTTATTTGACAAATACTCAAATGATCATGAAATTGCAGCAATGCTATTATGCTCAGGCCCAACTAATATAAATGTCATAGGTTTGGAAAAGCAAATAACTGACTGGATTGAGCTAACGCATGGAGTTAAGCCTGAAGATCGAGAAAAAAAACCGACCTCACTTTTTTTAATATTAACAAATTTTGATAAAGAATTAACACCAGGAACCGATCTATCAGCCTATGGATATCGCTGGACTTCAAGACTACAAGCCTCTTTATTAAACTCATTTGGCGGCAATACTCATAAAAACAATTGGGTCCATAAGTGGCATACCTTTAGACCCTTTAACAACACTTATTGGCTAAGAAATCCAAAAGCAAATCAAGCTACCTTGATAGAATCAGAGGGTGCACCTGGACGCACTAAAGAATTAGCAATAAAACCGACCAAAATTGAACTTCTTAATCAGTTAAAAGAGACTTTTTTAGGAAACACCTATGTAAACATACATTTTTCTAATCCAGTTGAAGCATGGGATGCAGCGATGTCTATCAATGATGGCGGCATTTCTCGTCTGATTAGTGACTTAGAAAAAGTTTGCAATCCCGAATTGAAACTTCAACAAGTTCGGTTATCTATAGAGCATTTAATTAAACATCGTGAACCTTATTTAAGAAAATATTATAAAAATAGTGATATTGCTACTGTTCGTAAAGAAAAACTAATATTTGCTACGCAACTACTTAAAAGTGGCGGGATGTTGTTACAAAAAAAACGTCTAGGTGATTTTATATCACTATTATTAGTTAAAGATGCCGATGTTTATGAAATTTTTATAAAGTCTGAAAATACAATTGAAAGAATTAAAAACCAACAATTAACTAATAACTCTGAATCGGCAGATCAAGGCATGGACCCTGAACTCGCTGCATTATTAGGACTCACTGATACTTTTCTTGCAAGTGCAAACCTTGACATAATTAAGCCTACTAATAATGCAATTATTGAAGACTTACCTAATCTATTCATCCGAGATTTTCTTAGTTATTGGTTTAACTCCGTACAAGAAAAATTACAATCTATTTCACACACAGAATATTTAAATATTAACCAAGAAACCTTAACAAGATTACTAAGTAATCTAGAAACTGCTGCATATCGTACTGGTTTAATAAAAGATATTATTGCCCATTTACAACAAAACTTATCTAATCAAACTGGAACTAAAGTGACACGCACATGGAAGCAAGTTGCCCCCATTACAGAGCTATTTAATAATTTTATAGCGACTGGCGGCAATTACATAAAATCATCTAATGCCATTGAAATAATTCGATTTGATGGTAACAGCCAAAAAATATTTGAACATCTCCCGGAAACACAAGACACATCTACTTTATCTGAAGCCAGCAAAGATTACAGCTTACAATATTTTTCTGATTGGTTAAATGGACTACAACATACCATAAGAAGTAATGCAGATTATATGTCAGGCATAAGTGATGATTTAGAAGCTAATAATCTACTTGAAAAAATCTTAGATAATCTAAACCGTATAAGTTTAGAAATTAAAATTGAAGATATGTTTACAACCAATTTAGATGATGCTTTTAATTAATGAGTTCGAAAAACATTGACTGCATTAAACCAAAGCCTATTATTAATATTAAAAAAGAGAGTTTCGTGCAGAGTATAGACCTGTAAACAGAGATATATAAAGACTCGTTTTATAGTAAACAATCAGCACAACAGCACACCTTTAAACTTACTGTGATTTAGAGTTAGTTAAAACCGGAAACGGCAGTAATTCATCAATACGACTATTCGGCCAAGTCGGCAATTTTTCAAAAGTATCTTTTAGCTAAACCTCAGGGGTTAATCCAATCAGTTTCGCAGTACCCTGTAAGCGCTAAATACCAGCAGTTTTTGACCAGCACGTTCTGAACCTGCAAATAGCCAGTTTTTTTCCTAGCGCGTTCGGGCAGATTACGTTTTCAAACGGATTATTATCAATGGACAAATGTTCAGTTAATAGCTGGCGCCCAACTCGAGGCCCTAAGGTTTACGCTTAGTGACCACAGGTTCATTATTTTTTAGAGAACTCCATGTTATAAGACATTTGATAAGGGCGTATGCAATACGCCCCTACTGCCATCACCAGAATATTATTTTCTTCCGTGGAATTGATAACAATTACTTGTGTAGATATCCTTCGCTCTAAAAAATACAAGCTACAACTCTATACGAATACCTAGCTCAACAACACGGTCTACCGGTATTTTAAAAAAATCTATAGCGCTAGTTGAGTTATGAAACAGGAAGCGAAATAAAGCTCTACGCCATTTTGGCATAGGGCTTTTATTTCTAAAAGATAATTGCTCGCTACCAATGAAGAAAGAAGCATTTTTAGGGTTAATTTCTAAACCCTCTTTAGCGCATAATTCTAAAGCACGACGGACATCCGCAGTTTGTTTAAATCCGTAATATAGCTTTATTCTGTAAAAATTACGTTCTTTACCAAAAGTTCTAATTTTAACAAGATTTTCTTCACTAACATAAGGTTCATTGGTCGTCACTATAGTTAAAACAATAATACGTTCATGCAAAACATGATTATGTTCTAAATTATGCAGTAAGACTTGAGGCACACCGTGTAAGCTTCTAGTCAAATAAATGGCTGTTCCTTCAACTTTAGCTAGCTTAGCACTAACTTTTTCTTCTAAATCTTCAAATAAGATTTTTCTTTCGTCCATATATTCGGTTAATAAAGCCCTGCCCTTAATCCAGGTTGTTAATATTAGAAATAATACTGCCCCAACTACTAAAGGCAACCAACCACCGGTTGGAATCTTTAAACTATTAGACGAGATGAATACTGTATCTACCGTTAAAAAAATTGCTAAGAATGCTACGCTAGTATATTTATTCCATTGCCATAAGGCTTCAATGACAATGAAGGACAATATGGTTGTGGCCAACATAGTACCTGTTACAGCAAGCCCATAAGCAGAGGCCAAAGCGGTCGATGATTTAAAACTAAGTACCAATATAAAAACAGCGACCATTAATAACCAATTAACCGCAGGAACATAAACCTGACCACGCTCCTGACCTGAGGTATGTAATATAGTAACGCGTGGACAATAGCCTAACTGCACAGCTTGTCTAGTCATGGAAAAAGCGCCAGATATAACGGCTTGTGAGGCAATGACCGTGGCTAGTGCCGCTAATATCAATAATGGGTAGAGTGCCCAAGTAGGTGCTAATAAATAAAAGGGATTTTCTATGGCTTCGGGATGCTGAATTAATAAGGCACCTTGCCCGAAATAATTGAGCAACAAGGATGGAAATACAAAACCAAACCATGCATAACGTATCGGCTTCAAGCCAAAATGACCCATATCTGCATACAATGCTTCTGCACCAGTAATAGCAAGCACAACAGCACCCATGATAAAGAAACTATGCCAGCCATATTCAATCAACAAAGATACGCCATAATACGGATTGATTGCCATCAACACTTCGGGCGTTTCAACAATGTTCATGACACCCATGACGGCAAGTAAGGTAAACCAAATACACATAATAGGCGCGAACATTATACCCATCTTGCCAGAGCCTTTAGATTGTATGACAAATAACAAGCCTAGCACTGCAATAGTAATAGGTTCGATATATTCAACTAACTGAGGGGCAACAATTTGCAGACCTTCGATGGCGCTTAAAACTGAGATAGCAGGGGTAATAATACTGTCACCGTAAAATAGCACCGTACCCAATAAGCCTAGGGTAATAATAAAGCTAATTTTTCTAGCGCTACCATGTTCACCTTTAGTGCCTTCTAAAGCGAGCGCGGTTAATGCCATAATGCCACCCTCACCTTTATTATCAGCACGCATAATAAATATCGCGTACTTAATAGTGACCACGAGAGTGAGCGTCCAAAAAACTAAAGACAAAGCGCCAAACACATGCAGCTTATCAATGGTCAATCCACTTAGAAAGACTTCTTTGAGCGCATAAAGGGGGCTAGTACCAATATCACCAAAAACTACGCCTATTGCGCCCATAGCAAGACTAGCGATTTGTTTTTTATTTTGATGTTGTGTGTGAGATGACATTAAAACAGACCTAATGATTACAATTAATTAAAAATCGTGAGCAGAAAACTAAACACTTAAAAATATCGAGCGTTTATCCAAAAATGCATAGCGATACTGGCGAAATAACCTAGCAATATGACTGGCATCCAGCGCATGTGGTAAGCAAAGGTATAACCTTCTTTGATTTGACCTAGCAAAGCTACACCCGGCGCTGAGCCTATAGCCAATAAACTGCCGCCTACTCCCAAAGTTAAAGTGAGCAATAACCATTGACCAACAGGTAGATCTGGATGCATGCTTAAAACCGCAAACATTAAAGTACCGTTATCAACAAAAGCCGAAGACAAACCAATCATGATATTGGCTAAAGTCGGGCTAATTTGCCCAAATAGAAAGTGAGCAATAACGTCCAAATAGCCAATAAAACTTAGAGCACCAATCATCATCATGGCACCATAAAAAAATAGCAATGTATCCCAATCAACCGTACCAATATTTTTAAAGATATCAAAATCTTGTCTTCGATTTATACTTGGAATTTCCACTTGAAAGAGCTGATAAACATGAGCAAATTCACTTTTTATTTCGTGAGCGGTTTTAGTTAAATAAAAACTAAAAAATTGTAATAAACCCAGCCCTGCCATCATGCCAGCAGCAGGTGGAAGCTCTAAAACAATATTAGACCAAACGGTAATAACTAGAGTGACTATGAATAGAAAAATAACGCGCTTACTACCTCGGCGCAGCCAGATTGTACTGGTAGAGGCGGCAGGCGTTTCTTTAGGTACGAAAAAATGCATGATGCCAGCAGGCAGCAAGAAGTTAACTAGACAAGGAAGGGCTAAAAATAAAAACTCATAAAAAGGCATAATTTTGTTTTGCCAAACAAACAAAGTAGAAATACCACCTAAAGGACTTAAAGAGCCGCCGGCATTCGTTCCTATGACGATATTAACACAAGCCAAAGCAACAAAGTCTTTGTTTTTCTTACCAACCGCTGCTGCTACAGCACCTAATAATAAAGCAACTGCCATACCGTTAATGACCGTAGCAAGTATGAAAGCCAAGCCACCAGTAATCCAAAATAACTGCCGATAACTATATTGTCGATTAAGCAGCCAAATTCTAAGTGCATCAAAAATACCGCGTTCTTCCATGGCATTCAGGTAAGTCATAGATACCAGAATAAATAAAAACAACTCAATATAGGCTAACAAGTTACTTTCAAAAGCAACCGCAGCAACCTTAGCTTCTCCATGTAGTGCGTAATAAATACAAATAGCAAACCAGATAATGGCGGAACCCATCACCATAGGCTTAGATTTTCTAAGAGAAAGAGCCTCTTCAGACATGGCAGCAATGTAAGCTAAGACAGTAACACCAATAGCTAGATAACCAACAAAATGATCGGTGATATTTAAGGGTTTAGCAGGACTTAAAAGGTTGGCAACTTCGCTGGCATAGGCACCAGCAGGTAACATCAAAAAGGCGAAGCATAAGATTTTTAATGTATTACTGTTCATTTATTTCCCATTACTATTTGATTAATTGCCACAAGATTTGAAGTCCTGTGTGATTTTTCTTATATCAGTCGATTAATTCGCCTGAATTTTGTTCTGAATTTGTAGCATCACCTTCGATAGACCATAGTTTTTCTAACTGATAAAAACCTCTAGCCTGAGCGGTCATAGCATGAACAATGACATCACCCAAATCTAATAACACCCAATCTGAACCTAAATCACCCTCTATTCCTAAAGGTCTTGTACCCTGTTTTTTGACTTCGTCAACCACATAATCACACATAGATTTTAAATGTCTATCTGAAGTACCGGTAACGACGACCATATAATCGGTAAAACTGGTTTTTCCACGTACATCAAGTGTTGTAATATTATGGCCTTTACGTTCGTCTAAAACAGTTTCGACGATTTTTAAAATTGCTTCTGCTTGCATTCAAATTCCTAGTAGGTAATGAGATCAATGTCTCTGGTAAAGCTGATGTTGCTTAATGTAAGCTAACACCATATCGGGCAGTAAAAAGCCCGGATTCTGTTGATTAATAATCTTCTGCCTGATAGCCGTAGCCGAAATATCAAGCGAGGTAACTGGTTGAAAGTATAACTTACCTGCCTTAGTACTTGCCAACTCTGTTAACTGTTGACAAAGTCGCTGCTTAAAAAAAGCCTCTAAGTGATCTATTTCTGTGCCTGGCCTGGTCAGCACTACAATATGCGCCAAATCAAATATACGTTGCCATTGATGCCAATGGCTTAAGTATTTAAACGCATCACTACCAATAAACAGCAGCAAACTTTCTTGCGGATAATCTTCGCTTAAAGATGCGAGTGTATCAACCATATAAGAAGGCCCGTCATGAGCTAACTCTCTGGCGTCGACACTGAGTTCAGAATGATTACTCACTGCTAATTCTAACATCTGTAAGCGCTGTGTTGCGGTCGCTTCAGGTTGCGTTCTATGCGGTGGTTGTGCACTAGGAATTAACAGCAGCTTTGTTAAACCAAAAACTTCTTTAACCTCAAGTGCTGACCGCAAATGACCATAATGGATAGGATCAAAAGTGCCGCCAAATATTCCTATCATCTAGCTTGCCAACCTAACACAGGATAGTAATCGACCTACATTAACGTTTAATTTAATGGTAATGACGCAGAACGTTTGAACGATATAAATATCTATCATTTATTGCCTGATATGACCGTCACCTAGAACGATGTATTTAAGCGACGTTAACCCAATTAAGCCCACAGGGCCACGCGCATGAAGTTTGTTAGTGCTAATGCCAATTTCTGCGCCTAAACCATATTCAAAACCATCTGCAAAACGCGTAGAGGCATTAACCATCACTGAGCTAGAATCAACTTCACGCAGAAAACGCCTTGCTTTAGTGTAATCTTCGGTAACAATAGCCTCAGTATGGCTAGAACTATAATGATTGATGTGGGCGATGGCTTCATCTAAATCATGGACAATTTTAATCGCTAAAATCGGTGCTAAATATTCCGTATGCCAATCATCTTCGCTAGCTCTAGCACAATGAGGAATGATGGAACAGGTTTTAAGACAACCGCGTAATTCAACGCCCTTTTCGAGATAACTAGCAGCTAATAAAGGCAGCACTTGAACAGCAATACTTTCAGCGACCAGTAAGGTTTCCATGGCATTACAAACACCATAACGATGAGTTTTAGCATTAACGGCAATAGCGACAGCCTTATTGATGTCAGCCATGTCATCAATGTAAACATGACAAATACCATCTAAATGTTTTATAACTGGAATAGTGGCATCATTAGCGATACGTTCTATCAAACTTTTGCCACCACGCGGCACGATAACGTCCACATACTGTTGCAGAGTAATTAGCTCACCTACCGCAGCTCTATCAGTTGTTTCAACAATCTGAACCGCCGTAACTGGTAAACCCGCAGCAATCAATCCCTGACTAATACATGCAGCTATCGCCTGATTTGAATGTATTGATTCAGAGCCGCCTCTTAAAATACAAGCATTACCCGATTTAAGGCATAAAGCAGCCGCATCGACAGTCACATTAGGGCGAGATTCATAAATGATGCCAATAACGCCTAAAGGCACACGCATTTGTCCGACTTGTATGCCACTAGGTTGATAACTCAGATGATTAATTTCACCGACAGGATCAGGCAAAGCTGCAATTTGCTTTAAGCCAGTTATCATGGCTTGAATACTAATAGGGGTTAAAGCCAGTCTATCGAGGGAAGCTGCATCTAAGCCATTAAGCTTACCAGCATCCAAATCTTTCTGATTTTCTGCTATCAACAACGCTTGTTGTTTATCCAATGCTTCAGCAATCGCCAATAATGCCTGATTCTTTTTGCTGGTATCTGCGCGACTGATAACGCGACCAGCAGCTCTAGCTTGCAAGCCTAAGCCTTGCATATAGTCTTTAATATCCATGCATACTCATAAACTGGATTAATATAATCGGCAATTATAGCGGTAAAAGCTTATCAATAACAGGCTTTAAGCAAGCAAAAGCCGTTAAACAACAGCTTACTAATACATTTATAAATCTGATTAAGTCTCTGAACGATCCTATCAGCCCAGTACTATACAACTACTGAATGCACATAGTGAGCGAAGGTAATATAAGACTATGAATCAGCGTATTTTTCTGTTCTAGGTGTTTTTACGGATAGCACAACAGACGGCTATCTATTAAGCTATGCCTGAATTATCTAAACCCGCAGTAGTCTAGTGGCATTTACCTTTAGCACACAAAAATATACCTGTATCATCACGCACCAAAAACTTAGCTCAATTACTATTATTTAACTTCACAGTCAGGATACTCATGAAAACTCAATACACTAAATTACAACAAGGTTTTACCTTAATCGAGCTGATGATCGTCGTAGCGATTATCGGTATTTTGGCGGCGATAGCCTTGCCGGCTTATCAAGATTATATGATTAGAGCTAAATTGGTTGAAGAAACTACTTTCTTAGATGCGCAAAAGAATGCGATAACTGAAGCTTGGTCGACTAACAGCGCGTTTCCATTAACAGCAAACCCACCTATAGCAGCAAACGCAGCAGCAGCTGTACCAACAAACGCAAAATATATGACAGCAGTTAACTACAACGGTACAGCTGCAGGACCTGCATCAGTAGTCGTTACCTTAGCTGGCGCAGCAGGCGGATTAAATGCAACGCTTGGTGGTACATTTTTAGGATTAACTGGCACTGGAAATGCAGACGGTACTGTGACTTGGACTTGTGGCACATTCGCTTCAGCAACCGGTGTTGTTACTACAGGTGTGGTTGCAATGTATCCGTATTTACCAGCTGCTTGCCAACATTAATCCATGTAAACCTAGTAAAGTGGGCAACGCTGTTCTGCCCACCTCTTATATTGTCAAAAGTTGAGCAAACGATAAAGCTGTTTAGCAACCCTAACTGATTACAAGACTAAGCACTTAAATCATTGCGGTTTAGGTGCTTTTTTGTATCTACACTTTTAAAATACTTAATCGTTGCTGCGCTCTGCTTGAGAATAGCATCACCACAGAGATGCCGGCCTACAACTACTAACTTATGAAAATCAAGGGGATTCCAGACAAAAAGATAAATATTGTTCACAACTACACTCGGGATACTGACAAAATGACCGGTACAAATCACAACTACCCTCGGGATACTGACAAAATGCTACGGGCTTTTTACTCCATTACCCCTGATATTGACAACATGCTAAGGGATTTCTATATCGTTAGCCGTTATTTTGAATGGAGTTGCAGTGCCATTACAAAATAGGTGCATTAAATTGTCGTAAATCAGAGATATTTTGCTGCGGGCTGAAGATAATTCGTTAAATGAGTAGTGACAGATGTTTTTTATTATGTCTTCCGAGATTTTGATGGGTTTCGCTATCGAAACTGTGAAAGTATTCTTTTTATTTCCCCTCTTTAGCAAAGAGGGAAGCTAAAATCATAATACTTTCACAGTTTATATCGCTCTACCCATCCTACCGCAACTCTACCCTACGACTAACTTTTAGCTTTTCCTATTCCAAACGATTCTAGCAACATGAGCACTACGCCTAAGGTAATCGCAGAATCTGCGATATTAAAAGCGGGCCAATGCCAGGATTGCACATAAATATCCAGAAAATCGATGACATAACCATAAGCGAGTCTATCTATCAGATTACCAATCGCGCCCCCTAATACTAATGATAACGAAACTGCCAGCAAAGTCTCATGGGCTTTTAATCGAGTTAACCAGACCGCAATCACTGAACCAATCACTAGGGCTAAAGCGGCAAAAAACCAGCGTTGCCAGCCGCCAGCTTCACTCAAGAAACTAAAGGCTGCACCGGTATTATGCACATAGGTCAGCTTAATATACGGTAGGACTTCAATAGATTGATAAAGCTGCATATCATGAGCAACCCATAACTTAGTAATCTGATCTAACAACACGGCTAATAACGACAAGCCTAACCATTTCAACATAGGAAACTTAGGCATAATGTCTATGCTCACCGTTGCCTGCTACGTTTTCAACACAACGACCACACAACTCGGGATGCTCTGCGTGTTCGCCTACGTCATAACGTTGATGCCAACAGCGTACACATTTATGATGCTCAGAAACGATGACTTTTAACTTAATCCCCTCAAGCTCGGTTTGAATAGCATCTTCGGGACTGTGCTGTTCAGCCATAACAGAAGCATTTGAAGTGATAAAGATAAAATGTAGCTCGCCTGCTAACTGGTTTAAGATTTCTAAGTACTCAGGTTTACAATACAATTCGAGTTCGGCATTTAACGAGGAACCAATATCGCCTTTACCACGAGATTTTTCCAATTCTTTACTAACAGCATTTCTGACCAACATCACTTGCTGCCAGAATTCTTGAGTCATAGTCGATTTTTCATCTAACTTAACCAAGCCCTGATACCAGGTTTCTAAGAACACAGATTCACTACGTTCGCCCGGCAAATACTGCCATATTTCATCAGCGGTATAACTAATAATGGGCGCTAACCAACGGGTGAGAGCCTCTAAAACGTGATACATCGCCGTTTGCGCTGAACGTCTTGCTAAACCATCAGCTTTAGCGGTGTATTGACGATCTTTGATAATGTCTAAGTAAAAACCACCCAAATCAATCACACAAAAATGATGCACTTTTTGATAGATATGTTGGAATTGATATGTTTCGTAAGCGGCTTTAACTTCTTCTTGCAAAGCATAAGCCTTATCAAGCACCCAGCGATCTAAGGCTAATAAATCTTGATGCGCCACACTATCTTGGGCGGGATTAAAATCATCCAGATTAGATAATAAAAAGCGGGCGGTATTACGTAAGCGACGATAACCGTCAGAAGTACGCTCTAAGATTTCATCAGAGACACGCATTTCACTTCGATAATCGGTAGAAGCAATCCACAACCTTAATACATCAGCACCTAAATTTTTCATGACCGACTGAGGAGGAATGACATTACCTTTAGATTTAGACATTTTTTCACCGTTTTTATCGACGGTAAATCCATGCGTTAACACAGCTTTATAAGGCGCGACATCATTCATAGCAACCGATGCCAATAATGATGATTGAAACCAGCCACGATGTTGGTCAGAACCTTCTAAATACAAATCAGCAGGTGAAGAAAGTTGTTCACGCTTATCTAGCACACAAGCATGAGTTACGCCTGAATCAAACCAAACATCTAAGGTATCGGTAGACTTTTCATAGTCTGCAGCTTCAGCACCTAAGAGTTCTTCTTTTTCTAGCTCGAACCAAGCTTCTATGCCCTTTTCTTCTATACGCTTAGCGATTTGCTCAATCAATTCAGCGGTACGAGGATGCAGCTCACGGGTTTCTTTATGGATGAAGAAGGTGATAGGCACACCCCAAGTACGCTGCCTAGATACACACCAATCGGGTCGACCATCTATCATACTTTCAATACGCGCCTGACCCCAATCAGGTATCCAAGCGACACGCTTAACTTCACTTAAAGCTAAGTCACGCAAATGGTTTTTATTCATAGCGATAAACCATTGCGGTGTCGCTCTAAAAATAATAGGCGTTTTATGACGCCAACAATGAGGATAACTGTGTAATAAAGCGTGATGATGTACCAGCTTGCCTTTGCTTTCTAAGACTTCTAAAACATGGGCATTGGCATTAAAAACATGCTCACCAGCAAACAATTCAGTAGTCGATAAAAACACGCCATCGGCACCCACTGGATTATCAATAGGCAAACCATATTTCATACCAACGATATAATCGTCTTGACCATGACCCGGTGCAGTATGAACTGCGCCAGTACCTGCTTCGGTAGTGACATGTTCACCTAAAACGATCGGTACTTTTCTATCATAGAACGGATGCTCTAATAATTGAAATTCCCAAGCAGAGCCCTTGCAATAACCAATAACATGATATTCTTCAATACCAAAACGTAACAGACTGTCTTTAAGCAAAGCTTCAGCAACGACTAAACGCTCTGTCGCACACTGCACGATTACGTACTCTAAATCAAGATTGAGTGCAACACCTTGATTAGCAGGTAAAGTCCAAGGCGTAGTAGTCCAAATAACCACTGATAAATCACCCTGCCCTTCGTGAGCAGGCGCATGATGGCATAAATTCATAAAAGCAGCTTCATCAACCACTTTAAAGCGCACATCAATAGCGGGTGAATGTTTATCTTCATATTCAACTTCCGCTTCTGCTAATGCAGAGCCACAATCTGTACACCAATGCACAGGTTTAGCGCCCGCAGCCATGTGGCCTTTTTGAGTGATTTTACCCAAAGAGCGTACGATGTCGGCTTCAAAAGCAAAATCCATCGTTAAATAGGGATTTTGCCAATCCCCTAAAATACCAAGGCGTATAAAGGCTTCCTTTTGAATTTCAACTTGCTTAGCCGCATATTCTCTACAAGCTTTACGAAACACCGCAGGCGACACCTTTACGCCAGCTTTGCCGATTTTCTTTTCAACCATCAGTTCGATGGGTAAGCCGTGACAATCCCAACCAGGCACATAAGGCGCATCAAAGCCACTTAAAGTTTTTGATTTAATGATGAAATCTTTTAAGACTTTATTAACGGCGTGACCTATGTGAATTTCGCCGTTAGCGTAAGGAGGACCATCATGTAAAATAAACTTGGGTTTACCTAAAAACTCTTGTCTGATCTTTTGATACAGTTCGGCCTGAGTCCATTTCTTGAGTCGTTCAGGTTCACGTTGCGCTAAATTACCTTTCATAGGAAAGGCAGTGTTAGGTAAGTTCAGGGTTTTTTTATAATCGGTAGTCATAGTTTATTATTCTCAGAAAAAATCTTTTTAGCACTCAGCACATCTTTTACAATCTGGGCTTGCAGTTGTTCGAATGATTGAAATTGCATTTCATCTCTAATTTTTTGTTTAAAATGCACTTCCACATAACAGCCATATATTTCTTTATTGAAGTCAAATAAATGGGTTTCAAGTAGCACTTTAGAACCGCCATCAAAAGTAGGCCTGGTACCTACATTAGCAACCCCTTCGTATTCACGACCTTCTAAGCCAGTCATGGTAACGGCAAATACTCCATTGATAGGTGTATTTTTTCTAAACATTTTTATATTAGCCGTAGGATAACCTAAAGTACGCCCGCGCTTATCACCATGAGCAATGCGTCCGCAGATGGAATAACTGCGACCTAGCAAATGTTTAGCTTGGTCTAAATCGCCCTCGCCTAACGCATCTCTTATTAAGGTACTACTAACACGTTGACCTTCAATATAACAAGAACGAGTATCTTCAACACTGAAACCATAGTCTTTACCCTTTTCCTTAAGCAGGGCAAAATTACCGCGCCGTGCCTTACCAAAGTGAAAATCATCTCCTATCACTAAATGCTTTACATTGAGTTGCTTAACTAAAATATTTTCAATAAATTGCTCAGCGTCACCATTAGCAAAGCAACGATTAAAGCTTACTATGAGTAAGTTATCAACTGGTAATTTTGAAAACTCTATGACTTTTTCTCGTAAACGCATCAACCGTGAGGGTGCGTTATCTCCAAGAAAATACTCCAAAGGCTGAGGTTCAAAGACCATCACCACAACGGGCAAAGATAATTCTTGACCACGTTCAGCTAGTTTTTTTATGACGGCAGTATGCCCTAAGTGCAAGCCATCAAAATTACCTATAGTTAGCACACAGCCCTGTTCAAAAGCTTGTAAATGCGAAAGTCCTCTAATTAACTTCATGTCCCTACGATCAAAATTTTTTTATTTTATCATGGGCAACAATTAATGTCGTAGGGGATTGAAAGAAGATACTCTTTATATAGAAAAATTCGACTACAAATACAATGTAGGGTGGATAAGCACCAGAGACTGTGAAGGTATTATGATTTTAGCTTCTCCCTTTGCAAAAGCATAGGTATCTACACAAGTTTCTTATCGGCGTGGAAACGATAAAAATCACCGTAGGGGCGTATGCAATACGCCCAACATCGAAAGTCCAATGTTATAGAGCTTATTTTATAAGGGCGTATGCAATACGCCCCTACGATCTTCACCACAAGGTTATCGTTCTCGCGTGGGAATGCTAACAATTATTTGTGTAGATACCTATGTTGTAAAAGGAGGACTGCCGGGGGCTTTTGTGCCATAAGTTATTGATATTTTATTATTATTTTTAATAGATCAAATCTCCCCTAACCCCCTCTTTGCTAAAGAGGGGAAATAAAAAGAATACTTTCATAGTCTCGCCAGCGCATCCACCAAGATTGAATGTTGGTGCACACTCATCATGTTTATCGTCACGATAGCGATCTTTATTTGTTTTTTAAACCCTTAAATGACTGCGTAACACCAGCTCAATGCAATTTCATCATCCCACGCCTACTGGGCTTTCGGATCCGTAATTGAGGCGCTGATCTTTGAATAAGCTGAACAATAATATTACGCGGCTGTTTATTTTTTTCTGCTTTTAAAGCTGCCTTTTCAGCCGCTTGTTGTGCACTGTATTTCGACTCCCACTTTTTTAAAGCCTCTGCTGCCGCAGACTCTTGCTCAGCAGAGCGCGGTTTAGTGTCAATTATTTGTTCGTGAATTTTGGGTGCACAAGGGGTTGCTTGATAAATAGACTTATAAGCATTGATCGTACATTTAAATACTTGACCCTGCACAGGAGTAACTATGACGAGTAACACTAGCAGTAATACTTTCATAGATTTCCGACATTTTTGATGCTATTAAAAGCACTGAGAAAAACAAACCTTGATTTGATTGTTAGTGTAAAGAGGCGGATAACGTTGCATTATCCGCCATCAATCAAAACTTACTCTCTACCGTTAAATACACCTAGCAATTGTAGCAAGCTTAAGAACAAGTTATAGATAGAAACGTATAAAGAAATAGTCGCTAAAATATAATTGGTTTCGCCACCATTCACTATTTGACTGGTCTGAAATAAAATCATACCTGACATCAATAAAATAAACATGGCAGAAACGGCCAATGAAAGCGCAGGTATAGCAAATACCGCAGCACCAATACCCGCTAAAAAAGCCACCAATACGCCAACCATTAAAAAGCCACCTAAGTAACTAAAATCTTTGCGTGTGGTTAAAGCATAAGCAGATAAGCCCATAAAAATGACGCCAGTGCCGCCTAGAGCCATCATAATCAATTCATGACCATTGCTAAACGCTTTAACATACATTGATAAGATAGGACCAAGTGTTAAGCCCATGAAACCCGTTAAGGCAAATACAAAAAGCAAACCTAAAGCGCTGTTGCTGTATTTAGTAGTTAAAAATAATAAACCGTAAAAACCAACGAAGGTGATTAACATACCAAAATGCGGTAAGTTCATAACCATAGCTGTACCTGCGGTTATTGCGCTGAATATCAAGGTCATTGATAACAGCATATAAGTGTTTCTTAAAACTTTGTTAGTAGCCAATATACTGGCTTCAGGACGAGAAATAGCGGTATTTATTTTCATTTTAATTAACTCCATAATAAACATTAAAAATACACAGACAGGCTGATTTTACAAGAGTTTCTCATACATTGTAAAAATTCTTTAGATTTAGTAATTATCAATTTAATATTCCGTAGTAAATTAGTTTTACTCTCGTTTGCCGCGCCGAGCAGCGCAGGTCTTGTTGGGACTAGCCC
>CAIZMK010000217.1 GCA_903934035.1 uncultured Methylococcaceae bacterium | reverse complement strand
TATCTTTGTATCTTGGTTAGCTGTTTATAGCCTTTCATAAGCTTCCTCGTCTTTGGTCGGATTGAAAAAGCCCTGAACTATATCAGCTAACCACTTTCAATTCTGTTAAAAATGAATTGCACTTATGAGTTGAATCTAAGAGACAATAAAGCCAAAAGCATAGCAATATTGACAACACGCTAGTGAGTCTGATATTTTGCATTACTAGCACTCTACTTAATGGAGTGCTAATTTTTTGATTTTAGAGGCATGCGTGGCTAATAACACTCCGGATTTAAATGATCGGTCTTTGCAACTATTGAAGACCTTGGTAGAACGCTATATTAGCGATGGCCAACCCGTTGGCTCAAGACTACTATCAAAAGATTCCACCTTAAATTTAAGTCCAGCGACCATTCGTAATGTGATGGCTGATCTTGAAGACTTAGGCTTAGTGCACTCACCTCACACTTCTGCTGGACGCATACCGACTTCTAGTGGCTATCGCTTATTTGTTGATAGTTTACTCACTGTTAAACCTTTAGATCATCAAGAGTTATCACGCTTACATCAAAACTTATCTACCAAAGATAACGATAATCAAATGATTGGCGTTGCCTCACGATTACTGGCCGAAATAACTCAAATGGCTGGAATTGTTACGATACCTAAGAGGGAGTTAACCTGCTTACGCCATATTGAATTTTTACCTTTATCTCATCAACGCGTGCTGGTTATTTTTGTAACCAATGAACAGGAAGTTCATAACAAAGTTATTTATTCTGAAAAAAATCTTAGCGCCTCCGAATTGCAACAAGCAGGCGCTTATCTTAATTCAATTTATTGTGGCCAGAGTTTAGATGCGGTTCGTAGTGCTGTCTTGAAAGATTTGCAAGAAGATCAAGTACGCATGAACCAAGCCATGCTTGACGCTATAAAAATGGCGCAACTTGCTTTTGAAAGCAATGATAACAAAGATGATTACGTGCTAACTGGCGAAACTAACTTAATGGGCTTTTCTGAGCTATCAAGTAGAAATCATTTAAAGCAAATCTTTGATGCTTTTACTCAGAAGCAAGACATCATTCATTTATTAGATCAATCTATGAAAGCCGATGGCGTACAGATTTTTATAGGTGAAGAATCTGGCTATCAAGTTTTTGAACAATGCAGTTTAGTTACCTCGTCCTATTCGGTTAATAATGAAGTGGTCGGTGTACTTGGTGTTATTGGGCCCACAAGAATGGCCTACGAAAAGATCATTCCCTTCGTCGACGTTACCGCAAAATTATTAGGCGCCGCCTTGAATCCTAAAACAACGACCCCATGATAGGTAGCTGTTATTTTCGTTTGTTATACCTTTACACACACTTTAAGGAATTATAAAAATGAGTATTGATCAGGAAACGCCTGAATCGCAAGTTGACGCTGAACTTGAAGACACTTCGATTAATGACGAGCACCTACACACTGAAGTTGCAGAGCATGAATTTACGCTTGAAGAACTTAAAGTTGAGCTTAGCAAAGCCCAAGAAAAAGCTCAGGAAAATTGGGACAAAGCTTTACGCACCCAAGCAGAAATGGAAAATCTGAAAAGAAGAACTCAAAAAGATTTAGAAGACGCCCATAAGTTTGCCTTAACTAATTTTGCTAAAGAAATATTACCTGTATTTGATAGCTTAGTCTTAGGCTTGCAGGCCGCAACTGGCGATAGCGAAGAAGTAAAAAAATTTCGTGAAGGTAGTGAATTAACTATCAAACAATTCGAAGCGTTATTTACTAAATTTAAGATCGAAGCAATAGATCCAATAGGTGAAGCTTTTAACCCTGAGCAACATCAAGCGATGTTAATGCAGGAGATTGAAAATGCAGAGCCCAATACTGTCGTTAACGTATTCCAAAAGGGTTATCTATTAAATGGTCGCTTATTACGCCCTGCAATGGTGGTGGTTGCAAAGCCAGCAGAAAAATCATCTGAAATAGATGAGTAGGCTTGAATAATATTAAACAGTCCCCACATTCAAAAACATCTTTAACAACATAAACAAATTCAAGTCTGGAGCATTCAATGGCTAAAATAATTGGTATAGATTTAGGAACCACAAACTCATGCGTTGCTGTATTAGAAAACGGTACCGCTAAAGTAATCGAAAACAGTGAAGGTGCGAGAACAACTCCTTCTATTATTGCCTTTAGCAGTGATGATGAAGTTTTAGTAGGTCAATCTGCTAAACGTCAAGCTGTTACCAACCCAAAAAACACTTTATTCGCTATTAAGCGTTTAATTGGTCGTCGTTTTAAAGATGATGTCGTACAAAAAGACATTAAAATGGTGCCTTATGCGATCGTTGAAGCAGAAAACGGTGATGCATGGGTAGAAGTTCATGGTAAAAAAATGGCTTCACCAGAAATTTCAGCCCGTATTTTAATGAAGTTGAAAAAAGATGCGGAAGCTTATTTAGGTGAAGAAGTGACTGAAGCCGTTATTACGGTTCCTGCTTACTTTAATGACTCACAACGCCAAGCGACTAAAGATGCTGGCCGTATTGCTGGCTTAGAAGTTAGACGTATTATTAACGAACCAACAGCCTCTGCTTTAGCGTTCGGCATGGACAAACCTAAAGGCGACACCAAAATTGCTGTTTATGATTTAGGTGGCGGAACGTTTGATATTTCTATTATCGAAATTGCTGAAATCGATGGCGAACATCAATTTGAAGTATTATCTACTAATGGTGACACCTTCTTAGGTGGTGAAGATTTTGACTCAAGAGTCATTGAATTTCTTGCTAGTGAATTTAAAAAAGAAAGTGGCGTAGATGTTCACAATGATCCATTAGCTCTGCAACGTTTAAAAGAAGCGGCAGAAAAAGCTAAGATTGAATTATCATCTAGCCAACAAACTGACGTTAACTTACCTTACATTACCGCTGATGCCTCTGGCCCTAAGCATTTAAATGTTAAGTTGACTCGTGCAAAATTAGAATCTTTGGTTGAAGAACTGATCAACCGCACTAAAGGCCCTTGCGAAATGGCTCTTAAAGATGCGGGTGTTAAAGCCTCTGAAATCAATGATGTTATTTTGGTAGGCGGTCAAACCCGTATGCCTAAAGTACAAGAAATGGTTAAAAGCATTTTTGGCCAAGAACCTCGTAAAGATGTTAACCCAGACGAAGCGGTTGCCTTAGGTGCTGCGATTCAAGCAGGTGTTTTATCAGGCGATGTTAAAGATGTATTATTATTAGACGTTATTCCATTATCGTTAGGTATCGAGACTATGGGTGGCATCTTAACTAAGTTAATCGAAAAAAACACCACGATTCCAACCAATGCATCTCAAGTATTTTCTACTGCTGATGATAATCAAACAGCGGTTACTATTCATGTATTGCAAGGTGAGCGTGAAAAAGCGGCTGCCAATAAATCATTGGGACGTTTCGATTTAGCGGATATTCCACCAGCATCACGCGGTGTGCCACAAATCGAAGTATCTTTTGATATTGATGCTAACGGTATTTTGAACGTATCAGCTAAAGACAAAGCAACAGGCAAAAAACAATCTATCGTCATTAAAGCTTCAAGTGGTTTATCTGAAGAAGAAGTTGATCGTATGATTAAAGATGCTGAAGCTCATGCTGATGAAGATCGTAAATTGACTGAATTAGTCCATGCTCGCAACCATGCAGACGGAATGATTCATGCCACTGAAAAATCTTTAAAAGAATTTGCTGATCAAGTTGATGCTGATGAAAAGACTAGCATTGAGACTGCAATTGAAGCGCTAAAAGAAGTCATTAAATCTGATGACAAAGACGCCATTGAAGCTAAAACCAACGAGCTAACTGAGTTATCAGGCAAACTAGCTGAACGCGTTTACGCACAAAAAGCAGAGTCTGAAGGCGGCGCTGAACACCAAGCCGGCGCTTCATCTTCACATCGCCCAGAAGATGACGGTGCGGTTGATGCTGAGTTTGAAGAAATAAAAGACGACGATAAAAAATAACGTGTAATTATTCAGGCCCCCTCGCCTTGCTCTCCCACTTTGTAGTATAAGTATCTATACAAGTAATTGTTATCATCTCCACGCAAGAACGATAACATTGAGGTGATGGCTGGTAGGGGCGTATTGCATACGCCCTTATAAAATAAGCTCTATAACATTTATCTTTCGATGTTGGGCGTATGCAATACGCCCCTACAGTGTTTTTATCGTTCCCACTCCGATAGGAAACTTGTGTAGATAGCGATGCCTTTGTAGAGGGGGGGACTGTATAATTATAAAAGTTAGCTTAATATAGCCCAGCATTCTTGAGTTAGCTTAAGAATGCTGGATTTAAAGCTGCACAGCAAATATGGGTTAGTCTGACCCCTATTTGCTGTGCGGCTTTAGTCTTTTTACGGTAAGACCTTAGGCAAATCGCAAAAAATAAAATATCTCTATAGGATGTGCTGAACGATAGTGAAGCGCATCGCTCTATCGTGGTGATGCGCTTCACTGCCGTTCAGCACATCCTATAAAAATGGGGGTTTATTATTGCGTCTTACCTTAGACATAAATACAACATCATCCCGCACTCGCTTATTTGAGGCGGTATCTTTATAACCTCGCAGCAATGCTTTATCTTCTGAATAAATCTCAGGAGCGGATTGAAACATGGCAACCAAAGAAGATTTTTATAAACTGCTCAATATCGATAGAAACGCTAGTGATGCAGAGATCAAGAAAAGCTATCGTAGTTTAGCGATGAAATACCATCCCGATAGAAATGCTGACAATCCCCAAGCCGCTGAAGTTAAATTTAAACAAATCAAAGAAGCTTACGAAGTCTTATCAGACCCTAAAAAGCGTTCAGCGTATGATCAATTTGGTCATGCCGGCATAGATCCTTCTATGGGCGGAAGACCAGGAGGCTTCAGTGGTGGCGAAGGCTTCAGTGATATTTTTGGCGATGTGTTCGGTGATATATTTGGTGGTGGTAATGGTAGACAACGCAGCAACGTTCAACGCGGCTCTGATTTACGTTACAACTTAGAATTAACTTTAGAAGAAGCTGTTGCTGGAACAGAAACTAAAATACGCATCCCTGTGCTAGTAGGTTGCGGTGAATGTAAAGGTTCTGGTGCAAAAAAAGGCTCCAGTCCTGTCATTTGTACAACTTGTCATGGTCATGGCCAAGTCAGAATGCAACAAGGTTTCTTTTCTGTACAACAAGCTTGTCCTACTTGCCGTGGAACAGGCAAGCAGATCAAAGATCCTTGTAATGAATGCCATGGTCAAGGCCGTGTTCAAGAAAATAAAACCTTATCTGCAAAAATCCCAGCCGGCGTTGATACCGGCGATCGCATACGCTTAGCCGGCGAAGGAGAAGCGGGAGAACGTGGCGGCCCATCAGGTGATTTGTACATTGAGATTCAAGTGAAAGAACACGCTATTTTTACTCGTGATGGCGCTAACTTATATTGTGAATTACCGATCAGTTTTGCTACAGCTTGCTTAGGAGACGCCATACAAGTCCCTACCTTAGATGGTGAAGTTAAACTCACTATCCCACCTGAAACTCAAACCGGAAAATCATTCCGTTTACGTGGCAAAGGCGTCAAACAGGTTAGAGGTGGCGCTATTGGTGATTTGTTATGCAAAGTACGTGTAGAAACGCCAGTGCAACTCACTAAAGATCAAAAAGCGCTTATAGAAAAACTGAAGGAATCATTATCAAGTGGCGGCAAGCAACACAGCCCCCAAGAGCATACTTGGATTGATGGTGTTAAAAACTTTTTTGACAAACTAACAGGCTAAATCATGATACGTATAGCGATAGTCGGCGTATCAGGACGCATGGGTACCGTGCTCTGTAAAGCGGCACAGCACTCTAATGAGACTACCCTAGCAGCAGCTATTTCTAGGCCTAATAGCCTTTCGATAGGTAAAGATGTCGGTGAATTAACCGGCCTTGGTACTTTAGGTATCAAAGTGGTTGAAGACTTAAGCACAGTAATTGATGACTTTGATGTCTTGATAGACTTTACTCGGCCTGAGGCTTCTATGGTCTTGATTGAGCAATGCCGAAAAGCAGGTAAGCAAATAGTCATAGGCACCACCGGTTACAGTGACGCACAAAAATTAGTGATTGCTGAGGCAGCTAAAGAAATCCCCATCGTATTGGCACCCAATATGAGTGTGGGCGTCAATTTAGCACTCAATTTGCTGGCATTAGCGGCAAAAGTAATGGGTGACTATACCGATATAGAAATCATTGAAGCTCATCATCGTCATAAAGTAGATGCGCCATCAGGTACAGCTTTACGCATGGGTGAAGTGATAGCTAAAACCCTAGGGCAGGATTTAAAAGACTGCGCCATATATGGCCGTGAAGGTATTACTGGAGAACGCGACAGAAAAACCATCGGTTTTTCAACTATCCGTGCAGGTGATATTGTTGGTGATCATACCGTTATGTTTGCTGATGAAGGTGAACGACTAGAAATTACGCACAAAGCCACTAGTCGCATGACTTTTGCCAATGGTGCGGTAAGAGCGGCCATCTGGTTAAAAGATCAGCCTAATGGGCTTTATGATATGCAGGATGTTTTGGGTCTTTCAAGTTAGCCCAACGCAAACCCTACATTGATTGAATCTAAATATTGCGGGTCGGGGTTTGCAACCTCGACCGAAACGTTTGAAGACTTCTATAACTTTAAAAATGTGAATAACGGGGTTGCAAACCCATAAGCGCCAACTTAAGGATTTCAGTTTAACAAGAGACATCACGACAAAATGTCGGGTTACGCTATCGCTAACCCGACCTACACCCCATAGCACTCGTTCAATACAACAAAAAAGTGGATCGCTCTTGCTCCCAAGCTAACTCATCAGCTCTCGCTAAAATCTCCAAATCTTCAGGAACCGCATTAGCATCATCCACCCACTCTCGTAACAACGCAGAACCATTTATAACATCTATAGCTAATTTATCCAGCTCATATTCATAGGGAAAATCACGCCATAAAGGGTAATCAGGCTGCTGTTTACGCAAGGCTTTAAAAGCTAAGGCCTGCAAACGCCAGGGTTTAAAAGCGGCATGATCGTACATAAAATCTTCTACATGAATTTGCACGCCAGCACATAATTTTCCGGCATGTTTATGAAAAGTCGGTTCAAACCAACATTCTCTTAAATGACATCCCTTGAGCCATTGCGGTGCTAAGTCGACCATGTTTTTTATAAGAGTTGATGCATTAATATCTGGCGCACCAAACAACTCTAAAGGACGCGTAGTTCCTCGACCTTCTGATAAGGTTGTACCTTCTAAAAGCACAGTACCTGCATAACAACGCGTCATCGACAAATTTGGTGCATTAGGACTTGGATTAATCCAAGCACGTTGACCTTGCGGCCAACCATAACCAGGAGCTAATTCAGGATTCCAACCTTGCATTTCAATGACTCGGCAATCAACATCCAATGCCAGCTCATGAATAAACCAATGAGCCAATTCACCCATAGTCAAACCATGACGCATAGGCAGTGACCCTGCTCCAACAAAACTTTCCCAACCCATCCTTAAGGTCAAACCTTCTACTGGACGACCCGTGGGATTAGGTCTATCCAATATCATGATGGCTTTTTGATGCTTAGCGGCAGCCTCTAGTACATAGCGCAAAGTGGTGATAAAGGTATAAATGCGACAACCCAAATCCTGCAAATCCACCAAGAAGACATCAAATGAATCCATCATGCTATCGGTCGGCCTACGAACCTCGCCGTAGAGACTAAACACCGGAATACCTAGAAGTGGATCGATATAATCAGGAGATTCGATCATATTATCTTGCTTATCACCGCGCAATCCATGCTGCGGACCAAAAGCAGCCGTCAATTTAATATCTGGCAATCGCGCCAGAGCATCTAAGCTATGGGTTAAATCCTGTGTTACCGATGCTGGATGAGCAAGCAGGGCCACGCGCTGCCCCTGCAAAGGCGCACGTAAGGAGGGCTCTACAAGTAAACGATCTATACCAAATTTCATAGTTCTTGTGGATTGTTCGGGTTAAATGACAAAATAAAATTATTGCGTTGATGAAAATCAGGGGCGCCATCCGGATGCTGCAAAGCCCAATAAGAAAGCTCCCCATCATTCGTCTCAAGGACTGCTGTTAGGTTTAGCTGAAAAGATTGATCTTCTAACTTCATGGGTAAATCAACTGCGGCAATCAAAACATCCACTAACAATGACTTCTGAGTTTGAATGCATTTAATAATGGGGGCATTCTTAAATATTCCAGCACTACGATGCCTGTAATCACTAAAGGCATAAGCAGCCCAAGCACTCGAAGGCGAAAAATTGAACTCATAATAACGTTCCTCGCCATTGACAGCAATAAACGCCTCAAAACAAGTATGTTGCCATAGGCAATCTACAGCATAGGGTGCTTGAGCGGTCGGTATTTTTAACGCGCCTATCCCACCTGTCAATTCATATTGTAAATGTAAATAATCGTCTATGAGTTCAAAGCGAACTACGAAATTATCTATGGCATTAAGATCATTATTCGGATGTATTAGCATTTTGTAATCAAGCATCATGATAAATAACTCGGTTGTGTATTGAAGTTGAATAATTGCATTGATGAGTTCATCAGAAAGTTATGCTGATTGGCTTTAAAGTGTAGCTCAAAACAAATTGTGTTGCTTTGATCTGTTACGGTATTAATCGTTGCAAAAGTTTTTGCCGTTATTTTTGTAGGATTGATACTGAGTTTGTATAGGTCGTTCCGATTGCTGGGATTCGTACCTCATCCCAGCCTACAATTCTCGTAGGCTGGGATGTAGCGAAAGACTGTGAAAGTATTATGATCATTTCCCCTCTTTAGCAAAGAGGGGTTAGGGGAGATTTGATCTATTAAAAAATTATTATTAAATATCAATAGCCTATGACTTAATAAAATCCCCCTCGATCCCCCTTTTACAAAGGGGAAAGCTAAAATCATAATACTTTCACAGTCTTTCGCTACATCCCAGCCTACGAGAATTGT
>CAIZMK010000216.1 GCA_903934035.1 uncultured Methylococcaceae bacterium | reverse complement strand
TCTATTAAAAAAATTATTATTAAATATCAATAACCTATGGCTTAATAAAATCCCCCTCGATCCCCCTTTTACAAAGGGGGAAGCTAAAATCATAATACTTTCACAGTCTCGTAAGCGAGCAAAGTGGTTCCGGCAAACAGGTCACAGCCATTAAATTAAGTATTAGTAGGGGCGTATTGCATACGCCCAGTTCGAAAATTGTGGTTTATAGTACTTATTTAATAGGGTGCATGTAATACACCAATACGATATTCGATTTGCCGATGACATTAAAACACGTTGACCAGCTTAGATCGTAGGAAGGGTAGAACAAAGTGAAACCCATCAAATGCATGTCAGAAGTTGGGTTTCGCTAGCGCTCTACCCATCCTACGCAACTGATTTGTTGTTTTTCTGTATTTGTGTCGAGTTTTTAGGTTAAAATAGGCGACTTTCAAAGCTGGTATTTGCTCAGCGTTGTTGGCTACTTAAATAGTGGTTGCAACCTGAACTTAGCTTTGAGTGATCTGCAAGTATCCGACGTGTTTCATCCACGCCTTGCCTCTACGGTCAGGGGGTTATTGACAGTAGTTTACGGCAAGGGGTTATCTAATGCCCCAACACGATCTCTCTGTAACATACTCTGTATGTCTACATGAAAGGGATCACCAAAAAAGTTTTTTATGCCCAACTTTAGAGTAAAAACATGACAGATTTAGCGCACTACAGAAATATTGGTATCTTCGCTCACGTTGATGCTGGTAAAACGACAACTACCGAGCGAATTTTAAAGCTTACCGGTAAAATTCATAAAATCGGTGAAGTACATGATGGCGAAACCACTACCGATTTCATGGATCAAGAACGTGAGCGTGGTATTACCATTCAGTCAGCAGCAACGACTTGTTTTTGGAAAGACTACCGTTTTAATATTATCGACACCCCGGGTCACGTTGACTTTACTATCGAAGTTTATCGTTCACTTAAAGTATTGGATGGCGGTATCGGTGTTTTCTGTGGATCAGGCGGTGTAGAGCCTCAATCAGAAACTAACTGGCGTTATGCGAATGACTCTAAAGTTGCCCGTGTTATCTATATTAATAAGTTAGACCGTATCGGCGCTGATTTTTATCGCGTTGTTAAGCAAGTTGAAGACGTTTTAGGTGCAGTGCCTGTGGTAATGACCTTACCGATTGGTACTGAAGACGAATTCGTTGGTGTGGTTGATTTATTAACCGAAAAAGCATGGATTTGGGATAACTCTGGCGATCCTATGAACTATGTCATTGAAGACATTCCTGCTGACATGGTGGAAATGGCTCAAGAATGGCGTGAAAAATTAGTAGACCAAGTAGCCGATCAGTTTGATGACGTCATGGAAGCGTATCTTGATGGTGAAACGCCTGATATTGAGACTATTAAACGTTGTTTACGTAAAGGTACTATTAATCTTGATTTCTTCCCAACTTTCTGTGGATCTTCGTTTAAGAACAAAGGCGTACAGTTGGTTTTAGATGGTGTTATCGATTACTTACCTTGCCCAACTGAAGTTAATCCACAGCCTGAAGTAGACTTAGAAGGAAATGCAACCGGTACATTTGCTATCGTTGATGCTGAGAAGCCATTACGTGCTTTGGCTTTTAAGATTATGGATGACCGTTTTGGTGCTTTAACTTTCTTACGTATTTATTCAGGTAAATTAGAGAAAGGTACCTCGGTATTGAACACTTTTACTGGTAAAACTGAGCGTATCGGTCGTATCGTAGAAATGCATGCGGATGCTCGTGCTGAACTTGAATCTGCTCAAGCAGGTGATATTGTTGCGGTTCTGGGTATGAAGAATGTTCAAACAGGTCATACTTTATGTGATCCTAAATTCCCAGCGACTTTAGAGCCTATGGTTTTCCCTGAGCCTGTTATTTCATTAGCTATTTCTCCAAAAGATAAAGCGGCTTCTGAAAAGATGGGTATTGCGCTAGGTAAAATGATCCAAGAAGATCCTTCCTTCCATGTTGAAACTGATGAAGATAGTGGCGAAACTATCCTTAAAGGTATGGGCGAGTTACATCTTGATATTAAAGTTGATATCTTAAGACGTACTCATGGCGTTGATGTGGTTGTTGGTAAACCTCAAGTAGCTTACCGTGAAACCATTACTAAATCGGTTGAAGACGAATACACCCATAAGAAACAATCAGGTGGTTCTGGTCAATACGGTAAAATCAACTACAAAATTGAGCCAGGTGAGCCAGGTACAGGTTTTGTGTTTGAATCAGCGGTTACCGGTGGTAACGTACCTCGCGAATTCTGGCCTGCGGTTGAAAAGGGCTTTAAGAGCATGTTGGATAAAGGCGTATTGGCTGGCTTCCCTTGCTTAGACTTTAAAGTTATCTTAACTGATGGTGGCTTCCATGCTGTGGATTCGTCTGCGATTGCCTTCGAAATTGCTGCTAAAGCTGCGTTCCGTCAGTCAATTCCTAAAGCGGGTCCACAATTGATTGAACCAATCATGAAAGTGGATACATTTACTCCGTCTGATCACGTGGGTGATGTTATTGGTGACCTTAACCGTCGTCGTGGCATGATTAAATCACAAGATGCTGCTGCAAGTGGTGTGCGTATTAAATCTGATGTGCCATTGAGCGAAATGTTTGGCTATATCGGTGATTTACGTACTATGACTTCAGGTCGCGGTCAGTTCTCTATGGAGTTCTCGCACTATATGCCATGTCCTAAAAACGTAGCAGATGAAGTTATTAAAGAAGTAAACGAACGTAACGAGAAAAAGAAATAATAATGACTAGCCGAGTAGGTGACTGCTCGGCTTCATTAGCTATTAAGGATGCTTTAGTTTGGTTAATCTAAATTAAAGCATTCTCATACTATCCCTTTAGTTATTAAGACTGTCAAAGCTCATTATTTGTTTTTTGATAATGACGCATCATCTTTTTATCCATCAAAAACTTAAATTAAGCTGTGTATGCGGGTTTAATTTGCTTTAAGTAATCTTATGTAGGGGCGAGTTCATTCGCCGCGTGTTAAATTAATAATGTAAAAATATAGGATGTGCGGAGAAACGATGCGCATCATTAGTATTGAATCAATTGATGCGCCTCCTTCGTTGACACATCTTATAACTGCTCACAGGATTGTGGACTGTGAAGTTGCAAAAGTGGAGCCTAAGAAATTAGAGTGTTGGAGCGATAGGGTTGTGGCTACAACTATTCTGATGCAGGGAATAGGTTGTCGATTAGCTTAGCGAAAACTTTTAAGACGATTAATTCTCAAGCAGTATCGTTGATTTAATCATCATCTTCTTTAGGTATTTGTCCTCGTAATTCTTCTGAAAGCAGCATTTGTGCGCCTGTAATAACCAGTTGTTGATTCGGGCTTAGGGTATCAGGCACAAAATAACCATCTACAGTGGGCGTATAGTGATTAAGTACCCGGCGACTAAACGTTGTGTCTGTACTTTTAATATAAACGATGGCTTGATCCATATACCAGATCAGTGCGGATTTAGGGATCATAACGCCGGTTGATGTTGTGCTTTGTTCCGGTATCCAAGTGCTAATACTCATGCCCGGAAGTAAACCTTTGTCGTTAGATTGAAAGAAATAACTTTCGCCTTGTGCGACTAAATCAGTATGAGTCGCAGCTGATATAAATTCAGCTTTATGGGCTTTAGTGCGATTGCCTGATGCTTCGATATCAATGGATCGAATAGTGTTTGCAAGGTGTTGGTGAGTGGGTAAGGTAACTTGTATTAGTTTTTTACGGCCGGACAGAAAAGCATCTAATTTAGAGTGGTCGTTTGATGTCACCCAATCAGCTAGTTCTCTGCCCCATAATAGCTGTGCCTCATCCATAATGGCGGCGTTTTGATATTGACTAGCCTCGACTTGAGCTTGGTTAGATTGCCATTGAGATTGTTGTTCTTGTAGAGAGCGTTTTGAGCTGACGCCACTGCTGTATAGTTCCTGCTGACGCTGCGTATTTTGTTCTGATTGCTTGAATTTTGCCTGTGCACTCCGTTGCTCAGTTAAGGCTAATAAATAGCGATGACGTAAAGCTAGTAAGGATTGGATATTAAGTACTTTTCCGTAAGCAATAAATTCAGCATGATGGCTGGTAGGCTTGAGTGTTATGGTTTCTATAGCGGATGATTTTTGGATATCTGTATTTAAAGAAACGGGTGCTTGTTCAATAGGGTTTTGTTGCTTGCTTGCTTTATCATCGTCTTCATCAGCATGCGTCCAAGCCGAGCAAAGTAGGGTCAACGAAAAAAGGCAGGCCAGTAAAGGATTAGTCATGATTATAAAGTTGAGCTGTTGGGTGGCTGTGGTTGAATTATAAACTTTATTATTAATTGATGTTGTCCAGCACTCCAAAGCTGGGATTCCGCTTTCGAGACTGTGAAAGTATTATGACTTTAGCTTCCCCCTTTGTAAAAGGGGGATCGAGGGGGATTTTATTAAGTCATAGATTATTGATATTTAATAATGATTTTTTAATAGTTCAAATCTCCCCTAACCCCTCTTTGCTAAAGAGGGGAATAAAAAGAATACTTTCACAGTCTCTTTCGCTACATCCCAGCCTACTTATAATGTAGGCTGGGATGAGGTACGAATCCCAGCAATCGGAGCGTCATGAGTCACAGGGCAAAAAAAAGCCCTGGTTGATTAATCAACCAGGGCTCAACTTATGATCTAAAGTTCAGATCAATTAGTTGCTAGGTAATGCAAATACAGTAAATGCACCACCTTGTTTTGTGAAAGATCCCAAGCTTGCGTAAGCGCCAGTAGCACCTAAGCCTTCTTGTGAAATCTTAACAGCAATTTTTTCTAATTCAGCTTTTTTAACTGGATCAGTTTCAGCTGCTGCTTTAGCTTGAGCTTCTTCTAGTTGTTTGTTGAAATCGGTAGCAATACCGATACCAGCCCAACCGCCGATACCTGAAAGAACGCCAACATATTGTTTGCCGTTGTAGCTCCAAGTATTTACGTTACCGATGATGCCTGATGGTGTTTTGAATTTATATAATTCTTTACCAGTTTTAGCATCAACAGCTTTTAAGTAACCTTCTAAAGTACCGTAGAATACTATACCACCAGCAGTCGCTACAGAACCTGACCATACAGAGAATTGCTCTTTGTTAGACCAAGCAATTTTGCCTGTTTTAGCGTCATAGGCAGTGAATTGACCTAAGTTAGTCGTTCCGTCTGGTTTGCCAGTTAAAACGTCAGCGCCAGCAGGTAACATGTCTAAAGTAGCACCTACATAAGGTTGGCCAGCAGTATATGAAACTTCGAATGGTTCGTAGTTCATACATAGGTGGTTACCAGAAATGTAGAATAAGCCAGTTTGTGGAGAGTAAGAAACTGGTTGTTGGTTTTTACTACCTAAAGCAGCAGGACATACGCCGTCAGTTCTAACGTCTTCACCGTTTTGTTCAGTAGAATATTTAGAAACAACTTGTGGACGACCAGTAGTCATGTCAACGTGTGAAGCCCAGTTAACTGATTTGTCGAATTTTTCAGCAACTAATAATTCACCAGTTTCACGATCTAAAGTATAGCCAAAACCATTACGGTCGAAATGCACGATAGTTTTGTGTAGTTTGCCTTTAACTTCTTGGTCAACTAAAACTGTTTCGTTAATGCCGTCAAAGTCCCACTCATCATGAGGAGTCATTTGATAAACCCATTTAACAGCACCTGTGTCAGCGTCACGAGCCCATAAAGACATAGACCACTTGTTGTCACCAGGACGTTGTACAGGGTTCCAAGTAGATGGGTTACCTGATCCGTAATAAACTAAGTTTAATTTAGGGTCGTAGCTAGTCCAGCCCCAAGTAGTACCGCCACCAATTTTCCATTGGTCACCTTGCCAAGTTTTGATACTTGAATTAGCGCCTACAGGAGTAACTTTACCATTTTCCCAAGTAGTAGTTTTAGCTGCATCGATCAGAGTATCTTTATCGGGTCCAATGCTATAGCCTTTCCATTTTAGTTTTCCAGTATTGATGTCATAAGCTGCTAAAAAGCCGCGAACACCAAATTCACCACCAGAAATACCAGTTAAAACAGTGTCTTTAACAACTAAAGGTGCGTTAGTGTTAGTCATACCCAATTTAGGGTCACCGTTTTGTACACTCCAAACGCGTTTACCAGTTTTAGCATCTAAAGCTGTTAAAACAGTGTTTGATTGTTGTAAGAAAATTTTGCCATCACCGTAAGCTAAGCCACGGTTTACTGTATCGCAGCACATAACAGGAATTGTTACGTCAGCATCTTGAGTCGGTGTGAACTCCCAAATAACAGCTTGTGTTTTTTGGTTAAGTGCATAAACAGTGTTAGGGAATGGTGTGTGGATGTAGATAACGTCGTCAACAACCAATGGACCACCTTCGTGACCACGTAATACACCTGTAGAAAAAGTCCATGCAGGTTGTAGATTTTTTACGTTGTTAGCGTTAATTTCATCTAATTTGCTGTAACGTGTGCCGGCATAATCGCCACCCCAAGTTGCCCAGTTAGCTGAGTCTTTGGTTAGGGCGTCAACGCCACTGTTAGCAGTTGATATTGCAGGTGCAGCTAATAATGCAGCAACACTTGAAGCAAGCAGCCAACTTTTTAAAGGCTTCTTCATATTTTTTCTCCTGGTATTCTGTTAATTAGACAAAATACTTGATTATGTTTTTTAAGACTAATATTAGTTTTTGGGTGATATTTCGACCCTATTAAGGTAAAAGATCAGTCACTCCAAGCGAGTAGATTTAATTATTTTGCCTAAAAAGTCAACTTTTAAAAGCGTAATCGTATTAAGGCAAACGCTAGCTTGTTATTCATGTTTCTGTTTTATGGGTGTTTTGTAGCTATCCATAATAAAGTAAAAGTAAGTTATAGCTGTCAAAGTTACTAGATAGGATGCGGGTTGTGAAAGCAAAATTGACATGATTATGGAAGGTCTTTAGTGATTTGACTTGGATACTATCAAAGAGCCTCTATTCGATAGTCGTTATTATTCCAGCATAGCACTGCACCAGCGTCTTTACTCCAGGCTGATAAAACGAAGCGTTGTGCAGTTTGGTCGTCTATTAAAAATTCATGGATATTAGGTCTGTGAGTATGGCCGTGAATAAGCCGCATACAACCATGTTCTTTCATGACGCGTATCACTGTTTCTTGGTTGACGTCCATAATAGACTGTGTTTTTTTGCGTTTGTGAAGATAGCTGCGAAATCGATACCAGCGAGCAGCTAATAATCTCAATAGTAAAGGTTTGGATAGCACATTTTGCTGCCATTCAGGTGTGTGTGATTTACTGCGAAAGGCTTGGTAAGGAAGATCGTCTGTACATAATAAGTCGCCGTGAGTCAGTAATGTTTTTGATCCTATTAGTTCAATCACTTCGTAATCATTGAGTAAAGTGACTCCGGTTTCTAAACAAAAACGCTGACCCAGCAAGAAATCTCTGTTACCCGGTTGAAAATAAACCGCAGTGCCTGATTGAGTGAGTTTTTTAATTTGTCTACGTATTTTAGAATTAGGTGGAGTCGGGTCATCATCGCCTATCCAAGCATCAAAAAGATCACCCAAAATATAAAGGGCGGAGGCCTGGGGTGCTCTTTTATCTAAGAAATCAAGAAATCGACGGGTAATTTCAGGTTTATCTAAGGAAAGGTGCAGGTCGGAGATAAATAGGATGTCTTCGGACAAGGTCAGGCTCGGTTGGTTGATTAAGTGCGGGCAAAAGGTAAAAGACGCAAGGCTAAGTGTCGATGCCCAAGTTCTGGTGTGCTTAAGTATTAGTGGAATTGGCTTTAGCCACGATTGCGTAGCTAAAGCCAATTCTATACACTACAAAATCATGATCCACGTATCAAGGCTTACCTTAGTCAAGGTATTACCATAATAGCGATTTTGATTAACAAAAGTTACACACGTTGTGTCGATTTTATTAGACTGCTACCTGCTACGATTCACATAAAGCCTAAAACCTTGATGCTAATATTAGTAAAGTAAATAGTGCAAGGCTAAACTCACAATGTTTGGTTTTTTAGTCTTTCGCCTTGCGTCTTTAGCCTCGCTCTTTATTTTACAACTTCTGCTTTCTCAATAACGATGTCGGTTTTAGGTACGTCTTGATGACCACCGCGATTGCCTGTGGGTTGAGTCGCCATAGCGTCAACGATCTCCATGCCTTCAATGACTTCGGCAAATACAGCGTAGCCCCAGCCGCTGGTATTTTTGCTTCTATGGTTTAGGAAATCGTTATCTTTATAATTTATAAAAAATTGCGCAGTGGCAGAATCAGGATCGTTAGTTCTGGCCATTGCCACAGTGCAACGATTATTGAGCAGGCCATTATCCGCTTCATTTTTAATCGGGTCATGGACAGGCTTTTGTTTAAAGCTGGTGTCAAAACCGCCGCCTTGCGCCATAAAGCCAGGTATGACTCTGTGGAAAATAGTGCCATTATAAAAGCCTTCGTTAACATAGGTTAAGAAGTTGGCTGATGAAAGAGGTGCTTTATCCGAATTTAACTGAATAATGATGTCTCCTGCACTGGTGGTTAATTTAATTTTGGTTTGTGTGTCTGTCATGGTTTTTTCCGTTGCAAAAGAGAGTGTTGTTATTAAGGATAGCATCAGTGAAAGAATGATGGAGCGCATAAGTTTTTCCTTGTTTGTGATGCGAATTATAGATTTTAGGTGTTTTTATCTTGAAAGAGAAGTGGTGGCTTGGTAAATTGTACGTAATGTTGTCTAGTAATATTGCTGTAATGCCTTTATTTAATCAAATATGTTGAAAATATATAACACTTTATCCCGAAAAAAAGAAATCTTTAGTCCCCGTGTTGAGGGTAAAGTGGGTTTATATGTTTGCGGGATGACCGTCTATGATTATTGCCATGTTGGTCATGCTAGAGTTATGGTGGTCTTTGATACCGTAGCGCGATATTTCCGATATTCAGGTTATGACTTAACCTATGTACGTAATATTACCGATATTGATGATAAGATCATTCAGCGAGCTCATGAGCAGGGTATTTCTATGGCCGAGTTGACTGAGCGTTTTATCGAAGCAATGCACGAAGATGAGCGTGCGCTTTCTGTATTACCTCCTGATATTGAACCTAAGGCCACCCAATCTATCCCTGGCATTATCGCTATGATTGAAGTTCTTTGTGACAAAGACTTGGCCTATGTGGGCAATAATGGTGATGTGTTTTATGCTGTGACAAAATTTAAACATTATGGGCAGTTATCGGGTAAAAATCTGGATGATTTACAGGCGGGTGAGCGAGTTGATGTTGATCTCGCTAAACGTAATCCTTTGGATTTTGTGCTATGGAAAATGGCTAAAGAAAATGAGCCGGCTTGGCCTTCGCCTTGGGGTTTAGGTCGTCCTGGCTGGCATATTGAATGTTCTGCAATGTCCACTTGCTGCTTAGGCAATTCCTTTGATATTCATGGTGGTGGTATGGACTTACAGTTCCCACATCATGAAAACGAAATCGCTCAGTCTGAAGGTGCAACCGGTGAGAAATTTGTTAATTTATGGATGCACAACGGTTTTGTTCGCATTAACGAAGAGAAAATGTCTAAATCATTAGGTAATTTCTTTACAGTGCGTGAAGTTTTAAAACAATATCAGCCTGAGATTATTCGCTTTTTTATCTTATCCAGTCATTATCGTAGTCCATTAAATTATTCAGATGAGCAATTGAATGATGCGAGACTGGCATTGACGCGTCTTTACACGGCTTTACGTGGCTGTGATACGCAGAATGCAAGTATTGATGTGGATTATAAGGCTCGTTTTGAAGCCGCGATGAATGATGATTTTAATACCCCTGTTGCTTTGTCAGTGTTGTTTGATTTGGCGAGAGAATTGAATGCAGCTAAAGAAACTAAGTCCTCAAAAGTTAATGATTTGGTCGCAACTTTACGATTTTTAGGTGGCCTGCTGGGTATCGTGCAAGGTGATGCTGATGATTTTCTAAAAAGTGGTGTGGTTAATGGTGAAGTTGTTGATGTGGCATTGATCGAACAGCAAATCCAAGCACGATTGGAGGCTAAAAAAGCAAAAGATTGGGGCTTGGCTGATAAAATTCGTAATGATCTAAAAGAGCAGGGCGTTATTATCGAAGATGTGCCAAATGGCTTGAGCACTTGGCGACGAGAATGATTGCCTGAATCACTAAAAGCTGAAAAATTGAGCTTTTTCATAAACCAATATAAACAGTAATAAATTCATGAGTGAAATTAAAGATAAAGCCGTTGAAGTCTATCTTGACGAATTGGCTAGCGCATCAGCGACACCTGGTGGTGGTAGTGCTGCAGCTTTAATGGGTGCGCAGTCTGCTGCATTGATTAGTATGGTCTGTAATCTAACTATCGGTAAGCCCAAATATAGTGATGTTGAGGCTGATATGCAGGCCTTGTTGTTAAAGTCTGAAGCTTTGCGTCAAACACTAATGGGCATGATTAAGGCGGATGTTGATGTTTTTAATCGCTTGATGACTGCTTATGGTTTAGCCAAAGAAAGTGATGCAGATAAATTAATTCGCTCTCAAGCGATACAAAGTGTATTGAAGGATGCAACTGAAGTGCCTTTGGCGTGCGCACGAGCTTGTGCAGAAGCAATAGTATTGAGTCGTGATGCCGCTAATAAAGGTAATCTTGCGGTTATTAGTGATGCAGGTGCTGCGACTATGTCGGCCTATGGTGGCTTGAAAAGTGCGGCGCTTAATGTTTATATAAATACAGCTAGCCTTAAAGATAGGGATTTTGCCGAGGCTAAGTTAGCTGAATTAAAGACAATTATGGCTAATATTGAAGGACTAGTTACTGATACCTATGAGCTTGTTAAGGCTAAGTTGTAGTTAGGGAAAGAAATGCATAAAAAAATAATTGACGATGAGTTTATTAGTCGTCATAATAGACAGCTCTTTACGGGTGCATCGCAAGATAACTTATAATGAGAAGCAAGATTACGGGGTGTAGCGCAGTTTGGTAGCGCGCCTGCTTTGGGAGCAGGATGTCGGGGGTTCGAATCCCTCCACCCCGACCAGTTTAGCGCTTGTAGCTCAACCGGATAGAGCACCGGCCTTCTAAGCCGGGGGTCGCAGGTTCGA
>CAIZMK010000215.1 GCA_903934035.1 uncultured Methylococcaceae bacterium | reverse complement strand
TGTGTGAGGAGGATTTGTTTTGAGTGGGCTTGTTTAGCTTTATTGTGTATTTGTGTGTATAATTTAGGGTATGAACAGCAAAGACATTATTAAGCGTTTATAAAAAGAAGGTTGGTTTAAGGTGGGTGGCAAAGGCGATCATGAAAAATTTGCGCACACCACTAAGCTTGGCCATGTCGTCGTGCCACATCCGCGCAAGGATTTGGCAATAGGTACTTTACGTAATATTTACAAACAAGCCGGCTGGGACTGGTAGGAGATTTTATGTTATATCCTGTGTATATCCATTTAGGCGATGCAGCTCACGCCCACGGTGTTTCTATCCCCGATTTTCCTGGGTGTTTTTCTGCGGCCGATGACTGGCAAGATTTGCCTCGCATGGTTCAGGAGGCTATTGAGCTATGGTGCGAGGGTCAAAACTTAGAGTTACCTAAGCCTAGTTCATTAGATAAGCTAGTGACGGATGCTGATTATGTTGATGGAGTTTGGTTATTAATTGATGTGGATGTTACAAAGCTTGATACTAAACCCGTGCGCTTAAATATCTCTATGCCACAAAGTTTAGTCAGTGAGATTGATAGTTATGCAAAAGCGCACGGGGCAACACGCTCAGGTTTCCTTGCTCAAGCTGCTAGAGAGGCTATGAGGCATTGATGTATGGAATATTTGGCACAAAAACCCCAAGTTAATGGGATTGCAGGATTTTTGGTATTAAAAGCCCTGAATAAATTAATAGACAGGGTTATTTGTATTATTTTTCTTAAAATGAAAGAGTATGAAAACCTGTTTCGCCATTATAAATAAATACACAGCTTTCTAAAATATCTCTACCCAGCAATCCATCTATGCCTTGATGAACAAAGTTTGATTCAATAACCGGGATATTGTGAAAATGCCTATTAATATGCGGATGAGGTATGGATAAACATACATCATATTGGCTGCATTGGTGGTTTGATCCGGAATTTGTGGATGGAGTATGGATGGTTGTAAATCCACTAGGAACTATATTTAACTTATTGATAACCCAAGGATCAATGCAGGTGCATGATGCTCCTGTATCAATTAATAATTTACAGGTTACAGGTGGCGAAACAGGCATCCCCAGTGATATTAATAAATCTCGTCTTGGCGTTGAAATTCCGATACTTATTTCTATTATTGGACCGCCTAAAGTTATTTGAGAATTTACGCTAGGCATGAATTATTTAGATCTCTGCTAAAATAAGACACGTTTTCATCAGATAATATTTTTTTAACTAAAAATCTTTTATCTATGCCGCATTTTTCATAACCAATTTTTAAAGCATCTTCATAAGCTACATAAACACCAAGTAAATCGTTTCCATTTATTACGGCAAATTTACCTTCATCTGAAAGCAACTTCCTGAATATTCTATTATAGGTAGCTATTTCTTTTTCTAAATCATTCATAGTTGTGCTCCGAAGGGTTTATGGTCACTTGGTGACTCGTTTTTATTTTATAGACAATAAAAGTCCTAAATAATAGTTGCTTAGTACTTGTGTATAGTAAGTTTAATAGGGATGTTTGTCCACAATGTGCCAACTTAGACAGCATTGCCTCTTAATAATTCCCGCCTTGATTGCGGTTATTTATCTAGTTTTTTAAAATCTTTATGAGAAGCTTTTATATCACTTTTAATTTTCTTTAAATCTTCATGAACGGGTAAGTTTTCTGGCTTTATACCCGTTATTTCTTGCATGGTTTGCCTTACTTTTTTACCTACTGATTCAGCGGCTTGCTCGGCTGGCTTTTGTCCTGTGATAGCTTCTTGTCTTATTTTTAGATCAGTTTGCGTAATCCTAAATAAATTGGCAGCCAATTCTGTTTTACCCATAAAATCTAAAGGTGTTCTTTTATCAGGAATGCCTTTTAGCTTTTTTAATTGCGCAATATTCATGTTGTACATGCCTCTATAACCAGCATTCTGGAAAAAATGATACTGATCAACACCGGCTTGAGCCGCTGTGGCGCTAAGTGACTTTTCATGCGCTGATAGTTCTTCGCGTATAGTGACTCGTTCTACATCTTCAGCCTCATCAACGTATCGTTTGAAAGCTTCTGCTACTGAGGCAAAATATACCTGCGCTCTTGCTACTTCGGGTTTACTAGTGTCCGCATTCATTGCAACCAAGTAACAAGCAAATCTTGATAATCTAAAATCGTTAAGGCTTACACCATTAACTTCACGCTTTTCTTGTTTAAAGTTATCAATAACATCAATAGTTAGTGTTGTGCAGGTACCAATGGCTTTATTAATGGCTTTGTGAAAGGTGTCTAATGAAGAATAACCCAGCATCTTCATGAGGTCAGAAGCGAACCAATAGGTAAATCCATTCTGATAGGACAAATCATTAAAGCTTTTTTTTGATTCATCAAAATGAAAAACATCAATATCAGTCATGGGTGTGCTCAGGTCGTTATTTAATAAGTTCATTTTATCATATCTATTTGTTTTATTTACCACAACTGCGACGACCAAAAGACCTTTCCGAGTATCAGTACATCCGTCAAAGCATCAGCTGCGCAATAAATATCAGGGTATTCGGCGCTGTTATAGCTGTTCAATCTAAATCCACCCCCTGGTAACTTGTAGACACGTTTAACCAGTAGATCACCATGATAGTTAATCGCGTAAGGCTTGCCGTCAATGATGGTTTTATTAGACGTATCAATCCCAACCACACTGCCATCTGGTAACACAGGCTCCATCGAGGTACCTGAGACAGTCACGCAAGCAGCTGCGGTATAGTTAACATTACTTTTCTTTAAAGTGGATTTGGCAAAGCGTAATTTTCTACCGTGATTTTCCTCAACTTGGTGTTTGCCTGATCCTGCTGATAGCTCTACCTCCCTAAAAAAAGGCAGCGCCACCTCATTATCCAGCAAAGGCGTGTCGTCATCCCAAAGGTCAAAGCCGCCTAACACGTAGTTAGGTTCTGTGACTGATCCATTTGGCAGTTTTGGAAGGTGGTTAGTTAAATCCATCTCCCCTTCGCCCTCAGTTAACCAATCAACGTTAATCTTTAAAAATTTGGCTATCTTTGCGCTATGTACAGACCTTTTACCATCTTTGCATAAGTATTGTATTGATTGCGGACTTACACCAATAGCGCGAGCTAGATCAGATTGATTAGTGCCTCGTAATTCGATCAGATATTTGAGTCTTTCAGCATATGTTTTCATAACCATATTATTACAAATAATTTTGTAACTATCATTGCAAATAGATTTGTTGACATTGTACAAATACATTTGTATAGTCTCCCTATGAAAATTAAAGCAATTAAATTCGTAGTTGATCATTTTGACGGTAATCAGTCAGAAACCGCCCGTGCGCTTGGAGTTAAGCAACAAAACGTATGGTTTTGGCTTAATAATCAAGATAACGACCTGCCCATCGATCTCTTTCCTATTGCTGCTAAAGTTATTGGCATAAATCCTGCCGACCTCCGCCCTGACATCTTTGGAAAATAAACATGGCTAACCCAATAAATAACCGCGCACAATCATCAAAGAAAGACCGTACGCGGCTTATCTGCTTGCTTGGTCAGCTTATATTCCGATTAACGCTTTTGCAACTAAGGGAATCAGTCCGCTCTCGTCTTTGTTCTGACTCCCGTCATCTAACCCCTCAACACCGAGCGTTAATGTCACGGCATATAGCGAATCCATCTGCACTTCGAAAACTCGATAAGCAACAACAAAAGCGCCCATTGGGTGTGATATTCCAGCTATTTGAACAATATCCCCTGTATTGGGTAATGCGCCTACTGGGAATGAAAAAGAAATATTGGCGTATTCATCGGCGCTTGTATATGGCCTTGCATTATGAAGAAAGCTTATTTTAGCAATGATGTTATTCATAGATTTAACCCTGTGTTAGTTGATGGAAGTGAGAAGTCAGATTCTAACATAAGGGTTTTTTTAAATTTTAAGGGTTAAGTAATGGCTAGAGAAACTGTAGAGCTTAGAGTGCAATTGCCACGTTTTACTGTTGATGTTTTAGATGGTCAGTGTTCAGCAAGTGGTGAATGTCGCACCAAGCTGGTCGATGAAATTCTTGGCAACTGGGCTGTTCAAAAACATCGTGAGGCTACTTTAATCCTAAGGGTTGCCGGTAACAATCCGACTCAGTCGGATAAGTAGTATTACCTATGTTAGTCACTTGCGCTGAGTGCTTGGGTTTTACCCGCGACACTATAGGTGATGGTAACGGCATTGGTAGCTGTAGCACGATGGAGGCTTGGCTGGATAAATTCCCTCGTAGACGCCCTAAACCGCAGGTCTACGATGAGAACTATAAGAAACTTGGCGGCAAGGCCTATTGGCCTAATGTTGAGCGCGTGTGTAGTAAATATGAAGCAATCGTTGTACTTGATAAGCCAATTAGCGAAGCAAGAAAGCGAGAGTATTTTTAACCAGTTTTGAGCGGATAGGCTGATCCCCGAAAGCGCGTTACCTTGCCGCGTCTCCGCTTAAATTAAATTTGCAAGGGTTATTGAAGGAGTAACAACATGACAGATTTCGAAGTTGGAATGCGGTACGCAGTGCGCACTAATAATGAACTTGAACACATTACTATTTTTGATATGACATCTGATCAAGAGTCGTTTCATTTATCAAGATATGAATCTAAGTTACTTAGGAAATGGCTAAAACAGGCTGAGGACGCTTTAAGCGAAGAAGGCTAATGTCAGGCTGGATTTGTTTACATAGGGATATACAAAATCACTGGATTTGGGATTTTAAGCACGCTGATAAAACGATGGCATGGATAGATATGCTGATGTTAGCCAACCATGAAAAAAAGAAATTTTTACTTAATGGTGTATTGGTTGAATGTGATCGAGGTGAATTGGCTTATTCGCAATTAACGCTTGCTGAAAGATGGCACTGGTCACGCAACAAGGTACGAGGTTTCATGGAGTTGTTAAAAAGTGACGGAATGATAGTACAACGGTCGAACACCGTAACAACTGTGATAACTATCTGTAATTATTCACAATATCAGGATTTACAAACAATGCAAGGTACAGCGGATGGTACAACGGAAGGTACAACCAAGGTACAACCAAGGTACAACGCACGGCCAGCGCAAGGTACACAAACAACAATTAAACAATTAAACAATGAAAACAATGAGAACAAAAAAGAGGTAATAACACTTGTCGCTGACGCTCCACCTGCACCCGCCGGCGAAAAAAAACCAGAACCGAAGAAAGCAAAAAAGAACGAGTACAGCGAAGATTTTGAAAAAGCCTTTACCGCATATCCAAAACGGCAAGGTGATAACCCCAAGGAAAAAGCCTTTAGCGCGTGGAAGGCAAGATTAAGAGACGGATTTACGGTAGAAGAAATGACTTCAGGGGTTGAGAGGTATTTGGTTTTTTGCCAGCACGAAGCAAGCATAGGTACCCAGTATGTCAAACAGGCCGCTACATTTTTTGGGCCTGATAAAGCATTTTTAGAAATTTGGGCGATAAAACAAAAAAACCTGAGCACCACCGGACAAGTGAATAACTCAGGTTCATTTCAACAACATGGAAATTTTAACCCAAAAACCGCAAAAACGATAGCGGCGGGGTTGGAATGGCTAAACGAGGGCTAAAAAGTGATTTTGAGCGATAAGAAAAAGTTTTTAGAGATTATGACTTCTTGTTCATCCGTTTACAGACAAGAAGCCGATAAATCGACTATGCGAGTTTTTTGGCAGTTGTTAGAGGCTTACCCAATTGAGGCTGTAGAAAAGGCATTTATTAACCACCTGAGAAGTAATAAATTCTTTCCAACGCCATCCGAAATTATTGCTAGCTTGGATGTTAAGTATAAACACCTTGGCTCTGACGAGGCGTGGGCAATGATGCCACGATCTGAGTTTGAAAGCGTCGTTTGGACAGAAGAAATGGCAGCTGCTTACGCAGTGGCTTTTGATTTGATCACCGAGGGTGACAGGATTGCGGCGCGTATGGCATTTAAGAACGCTTATGAGCGTTTATGCAATGAGGCATCTTTGATGCAAAAGCCTGTTGTCTGGACAGTATGCAAAGGCTATGACAAATCCCTGATTGAGCCGGTATTGCAAAAAGCCGTGTTAGCAGGACGCATTACACAACAGATTGCTGATAAGTATCTGCCAGCTCCTAAAGATGCTGGTGTTATTGCTGGACTGTTGACCGGTAAAGTCACTGAAATGCCTAACAATGCGCAGCACCTAAAGTCAAAGTGGCGTGAGCTTAGTCAGGCTATGAAAGATGGGCAAAAAATGCTTGAGGACAAAAAGCGTCAAGATATTCTTGATCGTGAAGCAAAGCGCATTGAGCTTGCAAAATATAATCATCAGCTACTTGAAAAAGCAAGTTTGATGTTAGAAAACTATCACTAAAACAAGGATAACAATGTCACTAAATCACTGCACGTTTATGGGCCATTTAGGACAAGACCCTGAAATAAAATACTTACCCGATGGTACGGCTGTTGCAAACATTTCAGTCGCTTGTAGCGAGAAATGGAAGGATAAAGTTTCAGGCGAGACCAAAGAGAAAACCGAATGGATCAGAGCAGTTGTGTTTGGCAAAAGAGCCGAGGTCATCGCTGAGCATTTTAAAAAAGGTAGTCAGATTCATATTACCACCAAAGCACGGACTCGTGATTACGAGAAAGATGGCGTTAAAGTTTATGTTACTGAGTTTGTTATCTCTGAGTTCCAATTTTGCGGACAACGAACTGACAATGGCAGCGCTAAAGCGACACAGCAAGCCACCGCTTATGGTGGTCAAGCTCAACAAAAAACTAAGCCGTCAGCGCCAGATTACCCGGTAAATAATAATTATCCTGAGTATTTTAATGATGACATCCCGTTTTAGGAGTCAAAGCAACTTGACTAGCACGGCAACATACAACACGCTTAAAAATACCGTGATTGAGAACATTTCAACCACGTCTGCCAGCGTTAAACAGTTTACTGAATACCTGAATGTTATTCACCAATTCTGCATGAAAATGGGTATTCCGCTTAGAACCGATCCTGAAATATTTAAAAGAGCTATAGGAACCAAATAATGAGAACTTTTATAGGCACAAAATTAATCAACGCAAAACCAATGACTCGTCAAGAGTACAACAATTTTAGAAACTGGACTTTGCCAGCCGATGAAAACGGCGATGATAAAGGGTGGTTAGTTGAATACTTAGATGGCGGTCAACCTAACACAAAAGAATACGCCGGATATGTAAGTTGGTCTCCCGATGAAGTGTTTCAAAATGCTTACAAAGCTGTTGACGGTTTTTCGTTTGGCTTAGCCATTGAGGCACTGAAATTAGGCAAAAAAGTTGCCAGAGCTGGCTGGAATGGGAAGGGGCTTTCGTTATTACTACAAATCCCCGATGAAAATAGCAAAATGACATTGCCTTATATTTATATGCAATATCCAACAACCAAAGCAAGCGATACGGCGCCAGAAAATCACTTAAATGCTCGTGTCCCTTGGCTTGCTAGTCAAACGGATGTCTTAGCCGATGACTGGATGATTTGTGAATAGTGAGTCATTTCCGGTGTTAGATATTTTGGAAGACAGGCTTTCAGAAGGCTATTACATCCAATATCAAAATGCGTACTGGCATTTATTTGACCCTAAAGGTAATTCACATTGTCAGGGTTCCAGTATTAGAGAGATGCTGGTGAATTTAATTTTTACGGATTGTTAATGAGTAAAAAGCCCATGACAACGGCAGAAAGAAAACACATAGGCAGGGTTAAATCTTTTCCTTGTGCATGTTGTGGTCGTAATTTTACTAGCTCAGCACATCACATTCGAGAGGGGCAGGGCATGAGCCAAAGAGCTTCACATTGGTTAGTTATTAGTTTGTGTTATGACTGCCATCAAGGTCCTCAAGGGGTTCATGGCGATAAAACACTTATGCGAATTTATAAAACGGATGAGTTAGATATGTTGGCAAAAACAATAGAGTTGCTTAATGGCTAATAAGTATCGCAATGCAAAAACAATACATGACGGTATTACTTTTGACTCAAAGGCAGAAGCATCTCGCTACATTGAATTAAAAATGCTTCAAAAGGCTGGCTATATAAGCAATTTACGTACTCAAGCTGAGTTTGAACTTATACCAAAGTTAATAAATGAATACGGTAAAACAGAGCGATCAGTTAAATACAAAGCGGATTTTGTTTATTCAAACGGCACGACAGGTGTTGTCGTTGAGGATGTAAAAGGCTTTAAAACAAAAGATTACATTATCAAACGCAAATTAATGCTGGAAAAACACGGCATCACAATTATGGAGATCAAATAAATGGCTGATTTTTGTGATCAAGCATCAGATCTATCACAAACACACCTGTATATTGCTATTAAGCAAAGACGCGATGAAGTCGTTAAAAATATCGATGGCGACGGAACATGCTTAGAGTGTGGAAATACAGTTGATCAGATTGAGCACAATGGGGAAATAAGAACGCCTCGCTGGTGTAGTGATGAATGTAGACAAATATGGGATAAAGATAGGCAATGAATTTAACACCATCGCTGAGGGTTTAATTATGGAAACAATAATGTATGCGCCTTATGTTTTAGTTGTAGTTATCTTCTGTTACGTCATAAATGATACGTGGAGACCAAAATGAGAATCTTTTTTATTCGGTGTTTTTTATGCGTGGTTCTAATTATCTTTTCACCGGTCATCGGTTATATGTGTTGGCAAGATTACAAAAAACAGAGGAATAAATTTGAAAACATTTCCTCATAAACTGGAATTCTACTGTGCTTCATGCGGAAAGTTTAAGCATATCAGTGAAATGCGCTTAATTAGAAATAAAGTTAAAAAATGCACGTCATGTATCGACTTTATCATAAAAGCCAATCAGCAGGTAATCAATGAGCAAAAAGCCCAGTAACGTAATGTTTTGGACAACGGAAACAGAAATTGCTTACCTCGACAAAATAGGCAAAGACTATCCTGAAATAAACCGAAGCAAAATAGACTTTTTAAAAGGATACATTAAAGCAATTGATAAACGCGTAAGTTGGAATGGTGTTAATCGGTGGGAGGTTAAAAAGCATGCAGAAATGTTGTTACAGCGTGAAATTGAAAATCAAGAATTAAACAAAACCAAATTAAAGGATAGTAATGAAAGTATTTAGCTTAGATAAAAGAGAAGATATTATTGAATGTTTGCATGTTCTTGAAGAAAGTAACTTAAAAGCCCAAGCAGAAAGAGCTGATTTTGAACATGAATTAACCCTTTGTGTAGAAATTGAATACCTATCAAAGGTGGCTATTAACGTAATGCAAAATAAACTGAGGCTACTTGATCTTGTGAGCTTTTGTAATACCGGAAAATACCCAGAGACAGCAAGTGATTTGAAAAAAACAGGTACTTAAATTCAATTTAATAACTGTTAAATAACTGTTATAAGGGATAAATCTATTTTTTTCACATCTATTGTCGGGAGACATTAATGGAATCGATATTACTTGAATCAACACTAACCAATCCCGCTTCAGTTCTGCAAGGCGTACAAGGTTCTGCAAAAGTTATGACGTGGGCAAATACGCCTGTGTATAGCTATGCAGGCCGCTTGGCCGCCGCGCAATTACCAGCTGCACCTACCGACGTTATAGTGATTCAAGGTAACGCTTCTAAAACACTTAAAATTCAATCAATCATTTTATCAGCTGAATCAACAGCAGCGGGCATTATCCCCGTATCAATTATTAGACGGATTGCTGCTAATGTAGGCGGTACATTTACGCAATTAGGTTATACACCTCACGATATTACTGAGGCAGCTGCTACCGCAGTTGTAAAAATATCAAGTGGATCTACCGCGCCAACGTCATTAGGTGCTGTGTTTGGTGCCGGTAACACTCCCGCAGGTAACGGCATATTAGGTCAACAATTTATGGTGTGCGCAAATAACGGTGGCGTTGCTCCGGGACCAACATTTTGGAGTTTGGAGCAATTAGGTATTAAGCCGTGGATACTGCGTGGTGTTAATGACTTTATTGCTATCAATTTTAATGCTGCTACTTTACCCGGCGGTTTTCAATTAGATTATGAGATCGATGTTGAAGAAGATATTTCGGTAATTGGTGGGTAATAGCTTTGGCTAAACTAACTGAAAAGCAATGGAAAGAAATTGAAACTCGCCTTTCAAGAGGGGAAAAAGCAATCGACCTGGCTAAAAAGTTTGGCGTGACTAGAGGCGCAATTAGTCAGAAATTTTCTAAACAAACTAAACACGTTAAAACACTAGCTAATCAAATAGTTGAAACTGAGATTGCTATACAAACAGCACCAATTACTATACAAATTGGTGCATTTAGTTTAGCTAATGAATTATTGGCTATATCAAAACACATGGCAACCGGCGCTACGTTATCCGCAATGAACTACAGTCGCTTATCAAGTATTGCTAATAAGAAAATTTCAACACTTAATGATGACGCATTAGATGAAGAAGAATTGGCTATTGCTAGAACACTTACGGTCATGAGTAATGAAGCGGCTAAAACGCCCATGGACCTTATTAAAGCTAATGCAAGTTTAAATAAAGACAAAAATACAGATCAAGAAGAAAATAGTTTTGCTGCTTGGATTAAAGGCGGTGAAGGAAAAATTATTGGGGTGGCTCAACATTGATCACTAAAGAACATCTTGATGATCCTTGGTGGCGCATTACCAGCGGTGAGATTTATAAAATCATCGTAAAAGGTGATGACGATAACGATGAAGGTTTAATAGTACCGTTTAAGCCTAATGATGTGCAGTTAGAGCTCATTAAATCATTGTGGCATCGTAATGTCGTATTAAAAGCCCGGCAACGCGGTATTACAACCCTGATAGCCATTATGTGGTTAGACACAGCGCTTTTTAGTAAAGATCCGATTCAATGTGGGATTATTGCGCAGGATAAAGATGCCGTAGAGATTATCTTTCGACACAAAGTGAAATTTGCTTATGATCATTTACCAAAATTTATGCAAACTGAATTTCCTTTGGTAAAGGATTCAGCAAGAGAGATACAGTTTGCGCATAACTTATCGTCGGTTCGTGTGGCTACATCGATGCGGTCAGGCACGATACACCGATTGCATATATCTGAGTTCGGTAAGATTTGTGCTAAATATCCTGATAAAGCCCAAGAAGTAATTACCGGCTCTATTCCCGCTGTGCCTAAGTCTGGAATATTAGTTATCGAATCAACCGCAGAAGGGCAGGAAGGCGAGTTTTATAAGATTACTAAGCGTGCTATGGATCAATACGATACAAAAGCCACGCTCAGTATTAAAGATTATAAGTTTCATTTTTATAGCTGGTGGGATGCCGACGAATATGAGATTGATCCTGAAAATGTACTCATTGATGAAAAGTATTTAAAACACTTTTATGAAACAGAAGCCAAAATTGGCCATGTTTTGACAGAGCATAAACGCGCTTGGTATGTGGCAACCTGTGAATCTGATTTTTCAGGCGATATGTGGAAGATGCGCCAAGAATACCCAAGCACACCAGAGGAAGCCTTTCAAATCAGCACGGATGGCAAATATTTCTCTGAGCAAATGAGTGCCGTTAGAAAAACGGGGCGTATTGTGCCTTCTGTGCCTGTTTTACCGGTGCCTATCAATACTTTTTGGGATATTGGTAAAGGTGATATGACTGCTATTTGGTTTCATCAGTTTGGCACATTGCAACACCGATTTATCAACTATTATGAAAATAGCGGTGAGGATTTGATCACCTATGTGCGGTATTTGCAGTTATTAGCCAGTGAACGCGGTTATGTGTACGGTAAACATTATATACCGCACGAATCTGATCATAAACGCATTGGGGCGACGCCTGATACGTCAAAATCGATTAAAGAAATGCTTGAAGAGCTTTATCCCGGACAACGTTTTGAGATTGTGCCAAGAGTAACCAATAAATTGTCAGGCATTATGGCGACCAGAGCAGCTATGAGTGCCGCTGTATTTGATGAAACTAATTGTGGTCAAGGTATCAAGCGCTTGGACAATTATAAGAAACGCTGGGTAGCGGTGACAGGATCATGGGCTAATGAGCCTTTACATGACTCTAATTCTCACGGGGCCGACGCGATGATCCAATGGGGACAAGAAGTAGCCGCAGGCAATATGTTTGACTCCGGTAAAAGCAAAGCATTTGATAGATCACAATTAAAACGAAGCTGGCGATAGCCTAAACAAACACTCACTATTGTCGGGAGACAACAATGTCGGTATTTAACCAAATGACTGAAATAACCAGTCACCAAGAAAATGTTACGCATTTAACGCCAGAAGATCAGCTTATCCCACAAACCGGTGATGCTGAAGCGGATAGTTGGAATATTTATAAAGTCCAACGCATATTGGATGAAATACGTAATCAACCTCGATGGAGACAGGTAGCTGATAGAGAGTGTGCTTATTATGACGGCAATCAACTCGATGCAGATGTCATAGAAGAGCTAGCTAATCGAGGCCAACCGCCTTCAATCGACAATCTTATACAGCCAACAATCAATGCGGTGCTTGGTATGCAAGCTAAGACGCGCGTTGATACCAAAGTAGAACCTGAAGCCGGCGAAACAAATAACGATGTCGCTGAGGCTTTATCAATCGAGGTTAAACATCATGGTGATTCAGCTCGCGCGAATAGAGCAAAGTCTGATGCGTATGCTGAGCAGATTAAAGTAGGGATTAGCTGGGTAGAAGTGGCATTCAATTCTGATCCTTTTAAACCTAAGATTCGTTATGAACATATTCATAGACGAGAAATGTATTTCGATTGGCGAGCAAAAAAGCCAGATTACTCAGATGGACGGTATTTAGTTCGTAGACAATGGTATGACCAAGACGTATTGATGGAAGCCTTTCCAGAACAGCGCGATTGGATAAGAAATGCTATGAGTGAACGGGCGGGCTGGGATATGGATTTGACAGGATTTAGTCAACTAACCCAACGTAATGATGCTTTTGATTCATCAACTGGCTTTACTATGACCACTGAACAATACGAGTGGATGAATGTCACGCGTCGTCGATTGATGGTTTATGAGGTTTGGTACAAGGTACATGAAACCGGCATGATTATTAAAATGACTAATGGCAAAATCATGGAGTTTGACGACAAAGATCCGTTGCATCAAGCCATTGCTCAATCAGGTGCCGTGCAACCAGAAAAAGCCGTTTACGACAAAGTGAGAGTGGCTTATTACATTGGACCGCGATTGGTAGGTGATTATGCCAGTCCGTATAAGCATCGACACTTTCCGTATGTACCGTTCTTTGGCTTTAGAGAAGATGCTACCGGTATTCCTTATGGATTGATCAGGGCCATGATGAGCCCACAAGATGAGATCAATGCACGTAAGTCTAAGATGTATTGGTTATTGTCTGCTAAACGCGTCATAGCCACAGAAGAAGCTGTTGAAGATCATGCGGTAGCAGCTCAAGAAATTGCCAGGCCTGACGCATACATTATTAAACGTAATAAACCCGGCGAATCATTTGAAGTACAAGAAAATGGCCAAATGGCTCAACAGCAGTTTCAAGTCATGCAGGCCGCCAAAGAAGCGATTCAAACAAACGTGGGTGTGCATAATGCCACATTAGGGCGTGATTCAGGTGCTACGTCAGGTTTAGCCATCAATTCGCTTGTTGAGCAAGATGCAGTAACGCTGGCTGATATCAATGATAACTTTAATATGGCGGCGAGGCATGCTGATGAGATATTGTTAGAGCTCGTCATTCAACTGTTGTCAGATATGCCTAACCATGAAGTCACTGTAACGGATGATAACGGCAATGACCGTATTGTTGTCTTGAATCAGATGACGCAAACTATTCAACAACAAGATCCAACAACAGGGCAGGTCGTTAATGTTCAGCAACCGTGTATTGATCCTAAAACTGGTCAACCTACTATTCTTAATGATATATCTCATATTAATTGTAAAGTCGTCTTAGCAGATACCCCTGCAACGCCAACATTCCGCAATCAGCAGCTTGTTCAAATCACTGAGCTAGTCAAATCGTTGCCGGGTAATGTGCAAGCGATGTTGATGCCATTCGTTATTAATGCAACAGACTTGCCGTATCGTAAAGAAATGGCTGATTTAGTGCGTAATGGTCTAGGCTTAGGTGATGGCGGTCAAGATCCTGTAGTGGCTCAATTACAAGCTGAAAATCAAAAACTACAGCAAGAGTTAAAAGCTAAGAACCCACCGGAATTATTGGCGGCTCAAGTGGCTAAGATGCAGGCTGAGGTTGATAAGATTAAAGCTGATACGGTTGAAACATCGAGCAAAGGCCTTTACGAGATGATACAAACAGCTATGGCAGCAGCTGCTAACCCTGCCATTGTGCCTATTGCTGATTCAATCGGTAAGTCTGTAGGTTTTGTTGATAAAAACGGCGGTGGTATTGCAGATGGCCAGCAAATAACCCCGCAACAAGGTCAGTCTATAGGTGGAAATCCACAAACTGATCCTAATGCACCAGCAGTACCCCAAACCCCAGTACAAGGCTTGCCGCCACAAATGCAACAACCACCCATAGCGCCATCACCCGCGCAAGGCGTCGCTTCTGGTATAGAACAACAAGGTAATCAAATAACCCAACAATAGGAAATAAAAATGAGTACAGATATAGAAATTGAAAAAGAAATTATTGCAAAAGGCTTAATCGCTCCGCGTATTACACCTGATGATATAGAGAATGCTATTTATAGTGAGCATTTCTTTACTGCGTTTGATGGTAGACAAGGGGCTATTGATAATGGCACTTATGTGGGAAACGAGCGTCCAGAGAATATTAATCGTGATCTTGCTTTCCTAAAAACAAAAACATTTTGCATATTACAGTTAAAAAACGGCTTTACCGTAACAGGCGAGTCTGATTGTGCTAGTCCTGAAAACTTTAATGCTGAAATTGGCAGGAAGATTGCCCGTGATAATGCAAAGCAAAAAATATGGGCTTTAGAAGGTTATTTATTAAAGCAAAAACTTTATACATCTAAAGAAAATGAGAATTAAACATGCAATATAAACCAGTCACTGTAGAAGTAGAGCGTAAACCTAGACCGATTCAAGCATTATCAGGTGTTCCCTTGCGTCAAGAAGTAGAACACGAAGAGCAAAACGGCTTTAAAATATTTACCGGTCATGAAGATGGCGTTATCAAGCAAGATATGATTCAAGTACATGAGGGCGTAGTGATCTCTCATGCACAAGAGCTATTAGATACCAAAGATCAGCATGTCATTGATACCCTAATTGAGCTGGGATGGACACCGCCGGCTAAGTCTGAATAACGCCGATAAGAACCTAGCTTAAAAATAGGTATGAATTATTTCTTGAGCCTATTTTCTATCTCTGCGATAAGGAATACAGATCGTCGTGAGACGTGAAACCAGCGGCCAACCTGCGATAAGGTTGGATTACGCATACCAGCGATAAGGTAATCATGTCGGGAGACATTAAGATGAGTTTGATAGAGCAGTACAGAGATAGTGGTGAATTACCGGATGACCCTGAAATCCTGTTGAAATTACATGCAGAATTACAGGCGAATGAAGCAGCAGATAAACAAGTTGAAACGACTGTCGAGATGACAGACGGGGTAGCAACTGACCCAATCGATGCAGAGGTTAACGATGAGGCAACACCTGAAGGAATTCTCTCAAAAGATGGAAAACACGTCATTCCTTATGATGCGTTAACCAAAGCGAGAGAACAAGAGCAGGCCGCCAAACGGGAAGCGCAAGAGTTACGTGATGAAATTGAAAGATTAAAATCACCTCAAGCGGCACAATCAACTGCATTTTCGGCAATGACCGAAGAACAGCTAGCTGATTTAAAAGAATACTTCCCAGATCAGTACGAGATATTAAAGTCCCAACAAGACGCTTTAGTGGCTAATCAGAATCGGCTTAGAACGCTCGAAGATAGAGAAGCGCAACGTATCGCAGAAGAAGGGGCCAAAATTGCTCAAACGGTTCAAGAAAACATCGACAACAACCCCGAGTTGAGTCACTGGCAACGCAATGATCCTGTGAAGTGGGCGAGAGCCGTACAAATGGACACTGACTTGCGCACTAATGACCCTGAATTTGCAAATCTTACTCAGGCAGAACAGTTTGTAAAGGTTGCTTCGGCAATGGTTGCAATCTATGGCAGCCCTGTTAAGACGGTGGCAACACCAGCAGCAGAACCGGTTAAACCTACCTTGGCAACCGCAAAACCTGTTGAAAAGCCACCGATTAATAGTCTATCGGATCTTGGCGCTGGCATTCCAGCCGAGTCGTCTTTAAGAGATAGAGCCGAGGATATGAGTCAAGCCGCACTCATTAACAATTTTATGAGCATGACTGCAGACCAGCGAGCTGAATTCATTGCTCGAATGTAATATTAATGCCATTGTCGTGATGACAACGGATTACCAAAGATCAGCTAACAAAACTATCGTCGTGATGACGAAAGGAAGCAGACATGTCAGGTTATCAAGTTAACGTCGGCAGTGCTTTAGACGCAAAAGTCTATGGCGCGGCCGTCTTTGCTGGTGTACAGCAACAAAAAAGTTTTATGAATTTACTTTCAGGTGAAGCCCCTAAAATTGGCGACGCGGCAAGTAAATTAAAAGGTCAGTCTAGCCCGGATATGCCTATCGTTAAGATTATGGATTTAACATCTAAATCAGGCGATAGAGTGAGTGTGGATTTATTCAATATCTTCAGCGGTAAACCTGTCATGGGCGATAAACGTATTGAAGGTAAAGGGATGACTGCGACGACGTCAAGCGCTGATATCTACATTAACCGTTCACGTGGTATGGCCGATACAGGCGGCAAAATGACGCAACAACGTACGGTTCATAACTTGCGTACTATCATTCAAGCAGGTCTTGAAGGGTGGGCAGGTCGTTTAGAAGATCAACGTTGTTTGATTCAATTAGCCGGTGCGCGTGGTTATCAGGCGACTGCGGATTGGGTAGTACCTGTTTCAACTGATCCTGATTTTTCAGAAATCGTGGTGAATACAGTACAAGCGCCAACGTATAACCGTCGTTTCTTTGCAATGTATACGGGTACTGGTGTGACACCACCTACTAGCATTGCAGGTATGACTAATGCGGGTGCTTTAACACTGTCTGAGATCGATGCCATCGGTTCATTATTGTTTGAATCAAACGTGCCATTACAAAACATCAAATTGAAAGATGATGAATATGAGTGGAATGAGCCTTTATACGTCATGTTCGTAACTGAACGTCAATGGGCTATCTTGAAAAAGGTATCTGGCGCATTGTGGCAATCAGCTTTAAGCACTGCCATTAAACGTTTTGACGGTACTAAACGCCATCCATTATTTATGGGTGATTCAATCATGTGGAACGGCATCTTGGTTAAGAAATTGTCTCGTTATGCGATTCGTTTTCCCGGTGGTTCAACCATGATGGAAAACAACGCTACCAGTACAGCTGAATCCGCAGTAACTGTTCCTTCTACTACTTCTGGTTTTAGTGTGGATCGTGCCTTTATTATCGGTGCGCAAGCTCTGATAAAAGCTTATGGCAAAGAAGGCTCACAAGGATCTAATATCTTTGCTTGGAATGAAGAGTTGGTGGATCACAAGTCTGCGGTAGAAATTTCATTAGCTATGACCGAAGGCACCGCAAAAACACGTTTCACTATCAATGGTCAAATTACTGATCATGGTGTTGCGGTTATTGACTCGTATGCACCGGCTGTAGGTACTACCGAGTTTAACAGTATTGTGACGGCGTCTGCGGGCAAATACTAAACAGACGGCCCTCTGCGTAGCGGGGGGCTTTCTTAACCTATTCTAAGGAAATGAAATGACTCAATATTTTTATCAGCTCGGTAATGATATTACTAAGCTACCCTTTAATGGTCCAGAAGGTACTGAAGCAGTTTGGTCAGGTGTTCATTCGGTACAAGCCATTCCTGCTACGGTAGGCGGTTTGACTGTTACTGCTGGTGATTTAGTAGAAATTCCATTGTTTTTAATTCCTGCCGGTGCTCGATTAAATAATATTAAATGGGCGTGGGATGCCGCGATTGCTAATGCGAGTTCAACGGCGGTGTTTGCATTACGTAAACAAGAAGTTTCTCTTTATAACCAATCAGGTCCCGGTGGTATTTATAACGTAACTCAAACAGGCGTATCAACCGGTACTCCATTGACGACTTATGTAAATGACCAAGGACAAACGCGTCCTATTGGCTTTGCATTGGCTAACGGTGCTGTATCTGGCTCTGTTCCGGGTCAAGGTGCTTTGCCGGGTGTTTCTGGTGCGGGCTCTGCCGTTTCACCTACCGTAACTTCTGCGCAAAATGGCTCAGCATGTATATTGCCGCTAGGTCTTGAAGGTACAACTTATGTTCCAAGAGGACAGTCAGCGGTGGGCGGTCAAATCCGTTCAACATTACAAGACAGCTATTATTTGTCTTTATTAATCACTGTTGGCACTACTGGCGCACCTATTACCGGCACACCAAACATCTTTGTAGGCGTTGAAGGCGAGTTCGTCGGTAACTTGTAAAAAAATTCACAGCCAAGGACGGCTATTTTTTAAGGATTTATCATGAGTAATATTACTTTACGTTTAAAAACAGAGTTAATTAGCGCACACCCCATTACAGGCATTGCCAGTATTAGCCCTGATCTTTATCCAGATACACAAAACCCGTTTGTTGAATTAACAGAAGAGCAAGCAGATGACGTTTTAAATTCTGGTTTTGGCCATGTATTTGAAATTGTTGAAGCGCCTAAAGCAACCAGCAAATCAGGAAAAACAGCAAAAGCGGCGGCTGATGCTGAGACTGAAATACCCGTGACTGATACGCTAAATTAATTAAGTTGTCGTAAAAAGGGTTCTGAATAATGCAATATAACGACCTACTCAATGATGTAATTCTTGATGCACCAGGCGCTCCTGTGCCAGTGGCCTTAAGAGCTATTAGAGAGGGTGTCAGGTTATTTTGCAAAGAATCGATGGCTTTAAGGCATGTTGTGGCAAGTAGTGAGTTGAGCTATAGCAACGGAATTTATACCATAACTGCGCCTATTGGCACTCAAATCGAAAGCGTTATATCGCCTATGGTTTTTAATGGTAGTTATACCGTTTACACCTTTTCAGATGGATCAACCAGTACCTTGCCTACTCCTCCTGCCGGTACTACTTTAATAGAAACTCAAAGTTATTCAATTCATCACAGAGATATTCAAGGTGCAAGCCCAGAATGGCTGGACATCAATTACCCCGGATGGCGTACCGCAACCGCGGAAAAAGACATTAAGTTTTTTTCTATGCAATCTAATAACACGTTTGTTTTAACGCCGGATGATAACGTTGATAGATCAGATTATTTAGTGGTGTCATTGGTTCTTATGCCAAATAGATCAAGCACGTCATTAAATTATGATTTTGGTAATCGTTGGTTTGATGGCTTAGTAGCAGGTTCTAAATATTTATTATTAATAACACCTGGTACAGAATGGAGCAATCCAGAACTTGCTCAGTATTACAAAGCTAAATTTGATGAGTACGTTATGGAGGCTAAACGCTACCTTCGTACCGGTTTTAGACATCCGCAAGCGGATGGCATTAATCACGTTAAATTACACTATTAAATATCGTCGTGATGACGAAAAGGAAAGATTATGGCTTCAACAACCGATGCAGTAACGCTTACTAATAGGGCTTCATTATTACTTTCTGATGCGTCTCAGACTCGTTGGTTGCCGGCTGAATTATTAAATTGGATTAATGATGGTCAGTTAGAGATTGTGGCTTTAGTGCCTAATGCTAATCCAATCACATCTACGGTTACTTTAGTTGCAGGCGCTAAGCAATCTGCTCCTACTGGAGCAATATTAATTAACGCATTTGTTCGAAATATGGGGGTAGGTGGTACAACACCGGGCCTTGGCATTCGGCAAGTGACACGAAAATATATGGAATCATTTATAGCAGGATGGTTGACGGCAACCCCTAGCACAACTGTGACGCATGCAGCGTATGATCCTGAAGATAATATTGCTGATTTTTATGTGTATCCGCCACAACCTGCATCAGGCATGAGTAGCATTGAAATTATTTATTCTTCATTGCCAACGGCAATTTCTGACCTAAATATTGGCACTAAAATTACTATTAAGGATATGTATGCTAATGCGTTATTAGATTACATTTTGTATCGTGCATTTGCTAAAGACTCTGAATACGGTAATCAAGACAGTAAAAGCCAATCACATTACAAAATGTTCTCACAATCCATTGGCGTTAAATACACTATTGATTCTTCTATTGGCGGTCAATCGCAATCAGATGGTAATCAAGGCGGGAATCCAGCGGCTAATCTAACTAATACCCGATAAGGAATAGTTATGGCCTCTACCATTGATGCAGTCACTATCATTAACAAAGCGTCACAACTATTAGGTGATGCGTCGCAAACTTATTGGACGGCGGGCGAATTATTAGGTTGGTTAAATGACGGACAAATAGAAATTGCTCTATTAAATCCTAACTCTAAAACTTCAACAACTGCTATTCAATTAGTTGCCGGTCCTAAACAAAAAGCGCCAGCAGATTCTATTCGTATTATTGAATTTGTTAGAAATATGGGATCTACTGGTTTATTGTCAGGTAATGCTATCAGGCAAATTGAACGTAAAATTTTAGACCGCTATCAACCTAATTGGTCACTGGATACACCTAATGCAGTGGTTGTACATGCTATGTATAACGCAGAAGATGATAATGAAACATTTTATGTATGGCCTCCCCAGCCTGTCACACCTAGTTACATTGAAATTGTATATTGCCAATTACCTACGCTGATACAAAATAGCAATGTAGGCACAAAAATAACCTTAGACGATTACTACCAAAATACATTATTGGATTATGTTTTGTATCGGGCTTTTGGTCGTGGTACCGAAAGCGCAGGTAATTATCAACGTAGCCAAGATCATTACAAAATGTTTGCCGATATGTTGACTGTCAAACTTGAAAATGATCGTAATGCTAATAACAACATACCCACAAAATGAGCCTTAAAATAAGCAGTTTTTCAGGCATTGCTCCTAAAGTTAACCCGCCATTATTGAATGACACCATGGCGGTTGTTGCGCAAAATTGTCGGGTTGATCGTGGCTCTATTCGGCCGCTACAGGGTTTAACACAAGCCGTTGCAGCGCCAACAACATTAGGGTTTACGCCTAAAAGTATTTTTAAATATGGATCACCTGCGTGGCTTTATTGGGCTAATGCTAACGTAGACGTTGCGATGAGTCCTGTGCCTAATGATACATGGGGACGAATTTATTACACCGGTGGTGAAGCCGCTTATCCTCAATATACATGGACTGGCAGGCCGTCAGCGACTGGATTAGCTCAAGGGATGCGTTTAGGCATTACTCAGCCGGGTAATGGTATGATTTCAAGTATTGGTGTAACAGGTACCGCTACTGGAACGGCTTATCAGCGTTACTATACTTTTAGTTATGTGTCGCCTATGGGTGAAGAAGGCCCGCCCATGGCTAATCCGGTTTCAGTGGCCAGCATTACATCAACACAAACAGCTAATCTTGTTTTTAATACCGAATCGCTCACAAATTATAATTTGGGAACGGGGGCATTTAGACGTATTTATCGCACGGCACAAAGTACCACATCAACCACGTATGAATTTGTGGCTGATGTACCTATTGGAACCTTAACGTATGCAGATTCATTGGTTGATACTCAGCTAGGTGAAGTCATGCCATCTGCGTCATGGTTTCCGCCTAATGCGGCAATGATCGGCTTAAAATCCACCGCAAATGGTTTTTTCATTGGTTTTTTTGGTAATACATTATGTGTATCTGAAAAATACATGCCGCATGCGTGGACGCCTGCTAATGAATTAGCTTTCCCTAATGCAATTACGGCATTGGCAGTTACTACCGATTCTATTGTCGTATTTACGCAAGGCAGCCCCTATTTAGTGACCGGTACTGATCCGGCCACATTAACCGCCATTAAGATCGATAACCCACAATCCGTTCCCTATCGTAAAAGTTGCGTGGATATGGGGGGGTATGTCATGGCCGCTTCACCAGATGGATTGCTTAATATCACTCAGAGCAATATTACCGTTGCTACGCTGGATTATTTGACGCTTACACAATGGCAGGCTTACTCACCTACCACCTTATTAGGGTTCTTTTATGAAGGGATATATATAGGTTTTTCAAGTACGACGGCTTTTATGTTTGATACACGAAAAAACCCTCATGTACTTACTACTTTAAGCGGTTTTCCTACGATTGTTGGTGGTTATAATGATTTATCAACCGATACACTGTATTTGTTAGATTCAACCGGTATTATTTGGTCATGGGAAACTGGCGCATTATCTACTTTCACATGGACCAGTAAGCCTTTTAGGATGCCAACACCTATTTGTCCTTCTGCCGGGCGCATTTATGCCAGTGGGGCTATCACGGTGCAACTTTTTGCAGATGGTGTTAGCGTGTTTGGCCCTGTCTCTATTCCAAACAGCAATGTGTTTAGATTACCTGCAGGCTATAAAGCTAAAGAATTTACCATGACATTGAGTGGATCAAATTCGATTGATTCTGTCGCTATTGCAAATGCTATATCGGAGCTGAGTTAATGGCTGATCAACGTCAAGTCCCTAGCGTTCCAGCCACAAGTGATCCCGTATTACGAAATTTTTTATCTGCTGTACGTGAAGCGGTTAATGCAATGTCGGCTTCGGTGGCTAATCAGTCTAGTTCTGCAGGCGTAACCAGTGCCAGCATAAGCGCTTTATCTACCACTATTGCTGGTTTGCTTGATACCTCAACACCGCCTGCTGTGACGGGTTTGGCTGTACAGGGCATGCGGGTTAATAACTTTGTGACGTGGAATGCAAGTACCTATGCCAATCTAAGTTATACAGAGATTTGGAGAGCGCCGGCATTAATGAATGCCTCCAGTATGACCGTAGGTGGTTCTTACACTATTAACGTGTTAGGTACAACGAACTGGTCGTCTATTGGTGCTACAGCGCCCGCTATCACTGCTTTGGTTAATGGTACTAAATATATTATTACCGCATTGGGCACAATAAATTGGACAAGCATAGGCTTAGGATCTAATCCGGTTGTAGGTGCTACATTTACTTACAATGGCACTGCTGTCTCTGGGTCGGGTGGTACGGTTTTAACAGCCAACTTTACGTTGAATTCAACACCTGTGACTGGAACAGGTGGCGTGGTTGTTTATGCCCCCGTCCTATCTTCAGCGGTATTAGTGGGCACTAGCAATGGCCATATTTTTGTTGATTCAGTAGATCCGGGAAGCGCTTATGCTTATTGGGTACGGTTTGTTTCTAATGCCAATATAGATGGTCCTTTTAACGCATCAACTGGCGTTATAGGCTCAACCAGTATCAGCAATGGTAATGGGGTAAATGGCTACACTATCACCGCTGAAAACCTATATGCAATACAAGCATGGATTTCCAGCGCGGATATTTTAGATGCGGCTATTACTAATGCCAAAATATCAGGTACCATCCAATCAGATAATTACAACGGCTCAACGCTAGGATGGAGCTTAGATAAAACGGGCGGAAACTTAAATTTAAATCAGTTAACAATCAGAGATGGCTTAGGAAATGTGGTCTTATCTTCTGGTTCCAACCCCGTTCTTAGCTCAAGCGTAGCTAGTGCTGCCGTAGTAAATAAACCTAATCTTGTAACTTCACCTGATACTTGGACAGCAAGCGGTGTTACAGTGATATCTTTAGCTACTGCTGTTAATGGTTTGGCTTTTCAATTGCCTTCTGGAGTTATAGGCGGTGCTGCCGTTGTAGGCTCAAATTCATTAAATTTATCAACTTCTACTGATTATACCGTTTCTTTTAAAGCATGGTCAGCTGTAGCTGGCACTACACTCCAAGTAGATTTATTTCCTGATACATTACCAGAATTTAGTACAGTATTAACAACAACTCCAACTATTTATAGTTATGTTTTTAATAGTACGGTAGCAGGTTCTGCTGGAACTTCTTTATCCGGTATGGCTAATTGTTTTTTAAGATTCTTTTATGGAGCTGTTTCAGCAGGTATAACGACTATATGTGATATTAAACTTGAACAAAGCTCTACTAGAACACCTTGGATTCCAAATATATTAGATACTAAATGGGCTAATATTACAGGTACTGGAAAACCTGCCGATAATGCAACTAAAAACCTTGTTTATAACCAAGCAACTGCGCCTACTAGCCCTAATGAGGGTGATGTTTGGTATGTTAATGGTATTTTAAGTGGTTATGTAAAAGGTGCTTTATATATTTATAAAACTGGTGTTTGGGTACAAACTGCGGATGCCACAGCAAGTCAATTAGCGGGTTCAGGTATAAATATAGCTAATCCAAGATATTGTACTTTTGAAGAACCTAATCTACCTCCTTTAGTATCAACTGCTGGCTGTACTGTTACTTTAGATAATTCTATTCATTATTTTGGTTCTAAATGTTTAAAAATGGTGGCCACAAATACCGACCCTTATACTTATCTAAGTGAAGGGCCTTTTAATGTAAATATTGCCCCTAATAAAAAATGGATATTTTCCTGTTATGTTTATGCAACTGTTACAGGAAGTGGTGTTATGTACCTTTATACAGGTACACATTATGCTTTATCTTATGTTATATCAACTGCAAATACTTGGACAAGAGTTTCTGGAGTTATTGATTTAAGTGCAGTTAGTGATGTTGCTTGTGCTATTAGATTAGGTGGAATAGTTTCAGCAGTAGGCAGTACCACATGGTTTGACGGTGTAATGCTTGAAGTGCAAATTGGAAATAACACAACTCCAAGTGTATATCAAGAACCGGTTAATTTTTTAAACACGTATATCGGTGCTTTAGATGCTACTAAAAATAATATATATAGAGCAGTTACAGCTCCAACTGGTGGAACATATACCTCAGGTGATTTATGGTTTGATACTGATGCTAATCCTCCCACGTTTTATCAATGGGACGGAACTACATGGGCGATAATATCAAATGCAGTTACTAACACTAATCAGGTAGTTGATGGCGCAGGGCTTGGAACAACTTCATTGTGGACAGGGGTAAGTGGTACTGGTAAACCTGCCGACAATGCGACAGTGGGTGCTACCATTGGGACTAACCTGTCTGGGCAAATAAACTCTAGCAATATTTCAACCTATATCGCCAACGCAGCCATTACAACCGCACAGATAGGCAATCTTGCAGTAGACACGCTACAGATAGCGGGCAATGCAGTTACTGTTCCTTTAGCTGCTACTAGTGCATCAGCAATTGGTATTCCGTATTTTTCTGCAGGTAATATATTTTCATTAGTAATACCAGTGCTTTCTACTACTAATTCTACACAAGTATTAATAATTTCAGGTGGTCAGATTTCAGCAAGTAACGCTGCAAATGAAAATAATTTTGTAACTTTAGGACTTTATTATGATACAACTTTTATACAACCAATAGCTACAGTATTAAATACTATACCTACAAATGCTCATAATGAAACTGGTTGTTTTTGTTTAGGTGGAATATTAACAGTACCTGCGAATACTAGCTATACTATTTATTTAAAAGGGTATAAAGGCTCACCTACCTCAGGAGCGTCAGCTTTAACAGGTATTTTTATTTCAGCAGTAGCGGTGAAAAAATAATGAATGCACTTATATATGATAATACAGGTAAAATATTAAAAAGTTTGTCAATGCCTCCTGAATTTTATTCATTACAACTTAATGTAAATGAATTTTTATATACTAAAGAAGTTAATTTACAAGATAACTTAGATTTATATTTTATTGTTAATAACTCTTTAACAATTAGACCAACTCAACTAACTACTTTAGATAAAACTACTATAACTGCTAATGGTGTAGACATTATCTCCATAACCAATGCCCCAGATGGTACTTTTACTGCTGTTAATACCGTAACAAAAGACACTATAACAGGCCCTATTAATGGTTCAGATACATTTTCAACCACAATAGCAGGAACTTATAAGATAACAATAGTTGCATGGCCTTATCTTGATTTTGAAACGACTATCGAGGCTGTTTAATATGCCATTTGTTATTACAAAACCCATAACCGAACATCGATCTGAATACATAGCGCTTATTAATGAGTTAGCGGGTCAAAAAATTACAACTAAATATCCTATCTATAAGCAACTAAATGTTATGAGGACAACTGATGTGACAACCATGAGCACATGGATTGATAGCATTAGAGCATTGGCTCAGGCGGCTAAAGTGACAATTACTGCGGCGCCTTCAATAGTAGAAATTAAAGCGGCGAAAGCGGCCTTTGAAACAGCAATAGAGTCGCTATGATAGGGCGCTTCAATTTAGTTGATATACGTTTAGTTTGGGACAGGATTAAGCCGCATATAGAAAGTATTAGAACCGATTTACACATGGATTGGCGCTGTGAAGATGTTTACGCGCAATGCATGATGGGACGGGCTTTTTGCTATACCTGCGAAGACGGTTTTATCATTGTTCAACCACGTGAAAATGGGTATAACTTATCAAAAGAGTTATTTGTTTGGTTGTGCTACAGTACCGTAAATGACGGCCTCTCTGAGTATTACGATGATATTTGTGCGATGGCTAAAAGTGTTCATGCCAAGGCTATTATCTTTAATTCGCCCCGTGAAGGCTTTAGGAAACTAGCCAAGCAAAAGCAATGGCGCACAATGACGGAGTACACGTTACCCGTCTATTGATTTACCCACTACTGTCGTGATGACAGAAGGAATCTACATGCGGTTATTCAAATTCTGGATATGGTTATTATCCCCACCCAAGTTTTATGGGGGCGGCGAAGGAACTACAACCACTTATCAACAAGATAATCCTCAGCAACAAGCTTTAGCAAATGTTGCTAATCAAAAATACGATTATTACCAAGCTAAATACGTTCCTCTTGAAAATCAATGGATGGATACGGTTAGCAATATGAACAACCAAGCCAATCATAATGATGTGTCTGGCATGGCGGCGAACACTTTAAAGCAATCACAAGGTCCTCAAACGCAAGCGGTCGGTGAATCTATGACGGGCGGTCGTTTACAACGCGGAAATTATGTTGATATGGCCAGCGCTACATCTAATGCAGCCTCTAAAGCGGATATGGGTGTTACAGATCGCATGCTAAAAGGTCAGGAAGGTATTGTGGCTATGGGGCAAGGGCAATCTGCCGGAGCCATTGGTGGCTTAACCGATGTCGCTAGTCAATCGGTGCAAGGGCAAAATACCAATGCCAGTAATGTGTTTGATAGACAGCAGGCCATTAACGGTACTTATGGTACAGGTTTGGGTATGGCGGCGGCCGCTGGCATTAATAAATACGGGAGTTAATAGATTATGAGTGGCGGTGGATCAAATTCAGTACCTTCATCCGTTGATATGGTGGCATCACAAAAGAATGCCGATTTAGTTAATAAGCAATGGGCCGATTATCAAACACGTTTTCAACCCCAAGAAGCCAAACTGATTAATGAAGTCAATGGTAACGGTGGTTTACAAACAACGTTATTACCGCAAGCATTAGCGCAAGCTTCAACTGATAATTCTAATGTCTTTAATAGTGAGAAAAACCAGCAAAACAGAAACCTTTCACGTTATGGTCAAGCTATGAATGATGAACAGCGGCAACAACAAGGCACTCAGTTTGGTATTGCAGAATCAGCGGGTGCCGCTAATGCTAATAATACAACCATACAAACTGATCAGGATATGAAAAATACTGTCATGAGTGGTGGCTTAGGTGCTGCCTCAGGAGCTGTCTAATGAGTTTATTAAGTAACGGCAGAGCGGGCCTAGGGCAGGCTATGTCTGCTCAGAATAGTTCAACGGCTTTAGCCAATCAAATGCAGGCAGAACGAGCCAAACTAAAAATAGCTAATGATAATGCCAATTCAGCTTCTGCCGGTCAGGCGGCAGGACTTGCGGGGAGTGCGGCTATTACGATGGGGCCTAAGGCGTATGATGCGTTAACAGCGGGAGGTACACCAAACAGTCTTATTCCTGCATCGGGGGCAGGTGAGGCACCGGGTGCTTTAGGTACTGCGGGGCCTGGTACCGAAATGATAGGCGGAACGGGTGATGTGGTTGGCTCTAATGCTGGATTGGGTGCGGTTAATTCTTCATTGAGCGGTACATCTGGAGCTTCTTGGCTTACTGGTGGGTCTGGTACGATTAGCGGTGCGCTTCCATCTGCGGGAGCTGGGGCGGGTGAGGCGACAGGCGCAGGCATAGGTGCTGGTATCGGCGATTCGGCGTTAGCAGGAACTGCAGCTGGCGCAGATGCAACGGCAACTGCCGCAACGACAGCGGCTGTAGAAGCAGCAGCATCAGATGCAGCTGCTATATCGGCACTAGAAGAAGGCGCATTGATGTGCCTCTGCTTATAACGTTTTAATAGGATTTTAATATGACAGGATTTGCCGAAGGTTTTGCCAGTGGTTATGGTTTGATGGATGCAACTTTGCAACATCAAGATGAAAAGAAATTAAAACAACAGATACTGGATAATGAAAACGCGCATTATGCTGATACTTCTGCGCGTGAGGATAGGAGGGATAGAGCCTCTACTGATCAGTTTGAAAAAAACTACGGACTAAGAGCTGCTGAGCAAAAAGCAACTGCGACACACTTGATTAATGCCGATAACGTTTCTCAGCAAAATGCGGACTCTATTGAGCAATCCAGAAAGGATACGGCAAGCTATCAGCAAGGGTCGTTGGGTATTCAAGCGATGAATGCTAGAAGCAATGCGGCGAAAGATGCAGCGGCGATTAACGCCAGCAATATTCAAGTTAAAAAAGATAACCTTGCAATGGCGCAAGCAATAAAAGAGCAAGAAGCCAAAGACGCTAGGCAATATCTATTTGCTAATCATGTGGATGCAAACGGCCAATTAACCAATTTGCCAACAACTAAAGAAGGTTCAGAAAAGTTTATAAAAGCGATTGATTCGGGATTTGGAATTGATGCTCATTCCATTTATAAAGCCCCTGTAGAAAGCTATAAAGCAGTGCAAACATTACAAAACTCATTTAAAAACCATGATGGGGGTGAAATAAATGCAGAAAATGACCCAGATGCTATCAATGCAATAAACGCTATTTACGGAAAGCAGATTAATAATGAAATTGGGAAAGATACTTTAAAAGGTACTATCGTTAAAAAAAGTCCTTACAGCATTGTGCCTCATGATGTTGCTCCAACTCCTGATAACCCAACTGGAAAAGTATATAGCATAGGTGTTAAAACGACTTATAAACGCGACGGTAAAGAATATACAGATTCCACACCTCAACCCATAACACAATTTAGATCGGATGATAAAAATCTTGATCCTAACGCTCGATACTTTACACCTAACCAGTTATTAGCAAGTATTAACGGTCATGCAGCGGCTGTTGATTTTATCGCTAGTCCCCAATTAAAACCAGTTTTTGAGGCGGCAGCGGCGCGTAATAAGCCTAAGACTGAAAATGGTGATTACAAGGTCGTTGAGTCACAACAAATATCTCCGGATGGAATGACTATATATAAAACACCTACGGGTATTATTGATCAGGATACTGGAAGGGTAACAGCTTATCCAAGTGATAAAACTGGATCGTCTAATAAACCTGAAATTAGATACAACGAAAATGGAGAGGCTTTTACTAAAGATGCTAACGGTAACGTGATTCCTTATAAACCATAACTAATAATCACTATTAATGTCGGGAGACATAAATGTCAGTAAATTGGGACGAATTAAGTACAACACCACCACAAACTGTTAACTGGGATGATCTTAAAGATACGCCTCCTAAAGAATCCGACAAGGGCGGCTTTATTAAAGCCGTTAAAAGCGTGGGCGGTAGCACATTAGCGGGCACTGGTAGAGCATTAAAAGACGTTGGCCTTGATACCGTTGGCGACATTGCTTTAGAAAAAGGCAAAGAAATAGAGAATAACAACAAGCCGGCTATTAATAGTTTAGGTGACATTGTAGATCATCCGAGCAAGTGGACAAGTGAATCAGCCGGCCAAATGGCAGGACAAGCAGGAGCAGCTTTAGCGTCAGGTGCGGCTGGCGCATCTCTTGGCGCTGGATTGGGAGTGTTAGCAGGTCCATTTGCACCTGTGGTAATTCCGGCATTATCGGCGGCTGGCGGTTATATTGGTGGTAACTTACCCATGCTAGCTCAAGAATACGGTAGTGAAAGAGAGCAGCAGTTAGCTAATGGGGTTGATGACAAAGGTAGAGCGCTGACAGGTGCGACATTAACAACAGCGATTGAAAACTTAGGTGGATTTAAGCCCGGTGGTATGGCGGGGGCTGGAAAGCAAATTGTTTCTGATTTAGCCGGCAAGTCAGTAAAAGAAGGGGCTAAAGTATTAGCAAAGAAAAGTTTGCAATCCGGTTTGTCAGAAGCCGCAGAAGAAATTCCTCAGCAATATACCGGCGCTTATGGTGCGGGTACTGATATTCAAAACTTAAATACAAAAGAAAATGCACAAGATGCGGCATTTGGTGCGGCAATGGCGTTACCCGGCGGCACTATGTTTGGATCAGCAAATACATTAGTCAATCATTATAAAGCTGAAAAACAAGCAAAAGAAGCTGAATTAAAAAGACAGCAAGATCTTGCTGATACCGCCAACACAGGAGCATTAGGAAGCGCCTTGGCCTCAGGTGGTGTTGCTAATACAGATACACCTGTACCAGATAAAACAGATCCACAAGCATTAAGGCCTTGGGAAGAGCCTAGTTACGCTGATTACAAAAATCAACCTGAAACTAATCAACAAGGTTATGTTCCTGCTGAGGCCGGTAAGTTATGGGAAAGTCCAGATCTAACGGATTTGCAGTTACAAGCAGATAGAGCCAGCAAGTTAACAGCCTTTCACGAAAAAGAACAAGCCGACATTGCGCAAAAAGACGCTGAGCTTAAAGCTATGGCTTTACGTGCGGATAACACGCCTGACCAAACTCGCGCTTATCGAAAAAAACGCCTTGAATTAAGGGCAAAAAGTGATCAACTCAATAAAGACCTAGCGGAAGCCTTAAAAGAAGCTACTCAAACGTCGTTTGGTCCTGAAGTTAAGAACACGCAATTATCAGATCAACTACAAGAAAAGCTCAATGTTAAACCCACAAGAAATCCTGTTACAAAAACAAATACTGGAGTCACTTCAGAACTCAACCCTACTGATGCAGTCGCAGATTCAAAGTCTGGAAACGCAGATACAACTGCAAGCTCAGAAAATACAACAACTGATCAAGCAACTACAGGAAAACTAACCAATGACAGCGTATCAAGCGAGAATCAATCAAAGCCTAATGATGCTACTCAACAATCGGAATCGACACTTGGACAACGTGATCAACAGGATGCTGGAGGTTTTAATCCGACGCACACGTTAAATGACGGAACGCTTGTTAAGCATGTTGAAAATAACATTTACGTTGATAAGCATGGTGAGGAATGGCAAGCCGATGATGCGCTTAAATTGCCATCAACCGAAAATAAAGCCAGTGATTTGACAAAAAATGTCGAAAAACCAAATGAAACTCTTTTAAACGAGAAAATAGATGACCAGTCCAGCCAAACAACGAATGAAGCGAAGAAAGAAGAAATTGGAAAAGAAATTCCTTTTGTAAAGGTAACTGACCAAAAAGGTAAAGCATTCCATGTTTTAAAAACAGATTTGGCCGGTGATAAAGATAGGGTTCCTAAATTTTCTGTTATTTCTGGTAAGCGTTTGCCTACACCTATTCTAAGAACTGATATTAACCATGAGAGTTTAAACAATGAGAATATTTCAGGACAAGTTAAAGTTTCCCAGGGTAGTGACTTGGTTAATTCATTACAGAACCCAGCAGTGGTGGAATCGGAAAGTCAGGTCACGAAAGGAGTTTCACAACCACTACCAAGCGAAGCTAAGACCTCACATGAAATAGCCGTTAAAAATACCCAAACTCAATTACCTAATAAGATATTTGATAACTCTATTAAGTCTCTGGGTGGATTATCTGTTAGAGACTTTGTTTCTGATAAGGTCAACGAGAACACCCAGTTTAGTGAAGATAACGGTAAGTTTTATATCGGTGACACAACAGGCGCTGGTAAACAGCAAGTGACTAAAGCCGTACATACTTATGGTCAGGCTTATCAAGCACACTTAAATACTGCGATAGAGGCCGATAGTAATACC
>CAIZMK010000214.1 GCA_903934035.1 uncultured Methylococcaceae bacterium | reverse complement strand
TGGAATCAATAAACTATCCGCAGCCACCATGGCGTTCAAAGTCAGCATATTGAGTGATGGAGGACAATCGATCAGAATGTAATCATAGTCTGATTTAATTGGCATCAAGGCATCAGCCAATCTTTGCTCTTTACGATCTGCATGAATTAATTTAACTTCAGCGGCCGTCAAATCAGAATTACCGGATATTACCGAAAAACCAATCGTAGGTAAATGAACAACGGCTTGCGCCGCAGGCACATCTTCCATTAACAAATCATAACTAGAAAACTCAACTTCTTGCTTATCGATACCACAACCCATCGCGGCATTACCCTGAGCATCAAGATCAATTAACAACACTCGGCATTTAGCAGCAGCCAAAGTCGCAGCTAAATTAACAGAGGTTGTGGTTTTACCCACCCCGCCCTTTTGATTGGTTACGGCAATTATTTTTCCCACTAACTCACCTCAGCTACATTATTTAAGTGTATTTTCACCAAGCATCTTTCGCCTTCTATGCCAGGAACACTAAGCGGATAAAGCTCTGTTTTTGCAGCCTCTAACATAGATACATCAGGAATCTGCCCCTTCATTGCTAGTAGCACGCCCTCATTATTAAGCAAATGAGTCGTTAAACGCATAATATCTTCTAAGCTAGCAAAGGCACGCGTAATCGCTATATCAAAGTTATGCTCAGGGCGATAAAGCTCTACCCGATTATGACATATACTGATATTTTTCAGCTTTAACTCCAAAATAGCTTGTTGTACGAAGCGGGTTTTCTTGGCATTACTATCTAATAATACAAACTCAATATCAGGAAAACAAACCGCTAAGACGATGCCGGGTAAACCCGCACCAGTGCCTATATCAATGACTCGCTTCCCCGTAATAAAAGGCACTATCGCCAAGCTATCTAATAAATGCATAGGCACCATTGATACTTTGTCACGTATAGAAGTCAGATTGTAAGATTTATTCCACTTTTCAATCAAGGCAATATAAGTCAGTAATTGCTCTATCTGGTGTTCAGTCAATTCCTGATTTAATGCTTCTAAACCAGAGACCAGTATTTTTCGACAATCATCCATTAGGCGCTTTTCTTCTTTAAATAAACCAATAATAGGGAAATCGCAGCAGGTGTCATACCTGGGATTCGTGAGGCCTGACCTAAGGTCTCGGGTCGCTGCGCCTTGAGTTTTTGGCTGACCTCATTTGACAAGCCTGGAACACCAGAGTAATCCAAGCTATCAGGTAGTCGCAAATGATCGTGACGCAAGGCTTTATCAATTTCAGTTTGTTGTCTGACAATATACCCCTCATATTTAGCTTGAATTTCGACTTGCTCACCAACTTGCTCGGTAATTGTGTCGCCTTCATAAAAGCTCAATAATCGCTGTATATCCACTTCAGGTCTACGCAACAATTCCATTAAGTTGGCTTCTTTAAGCAGCGGCTTACCCCAAATGTCTTCAACTTGAAGTGCTTGATCCGATTCCGCCCTAACCCATTGCTTTTTTAGATCATCCTGTAAATTAGCGATAGCATTGCGTTTAGTTTCGAAGGCCTGCCAACGCTCATCATCAACCAAACCTAACTCACGACCTTTTTCAGTTAAACGTAAATCAGCATTATCTTCACGCAATAATAAACGGTATTCTGCGCGACTAGTAAACATGCGATAAGGCTCTTGAGTACCTCGAGTAATAAGATCATCAATCATCACGCCAATATAAGCCTGATCACGTCTAGGACACCAACTTTCTAAACCTTGCGTCAAACGCGCAGCATTCAGCCCAGCAATAAGCCCCTGCGCCGCTGCTTCTTCATATCCTGTCGTGCCATTAATTTGCCCAGCAAAAAACAAAGCATCCATATGCTTAGTTTCCAAAGACATTTTTAAATCTCTAGGATCAAAGAAATCATACTCGATGGCATAACCAGGACGAACAATTTCGGCATTCTCAAAACCTAACATCGAACGCACAAATTCATACTGCACATCAAACGGCAAGCTGGTAGAGATACCATTAGGATAGATCTCATGCGTATCTAAACCTTCTGGTTCTACAAAGATTTGGTGCGTATCTCTATCGGCAAAACGCACAATTTTATCTTCAATCGAAGGACAATAGCGTGGCCCTATGCCTTCAATAACGCCTGAATATAAAGGCGATCTATCTAGGCCCGCGCGGATAATATCATGGGTCTTACTGTTAGTGCGGGTGATATGGCAAGGTATTTGCCGTGGATGTTGCGAGCGTTGTCCCATAAAAGAAAATACCGGCACAGGATTATCACCATGCTGCTCTTCTAATTTACTAAAGTCTATGGTTCTACCGTCAATACGCGGGGGTGTGCCCGTTTTTAAGCGATCTATACGAAAAGGTAATTCACGTAAGCGATCGGCTAAAGCAATTGAAGCAGAATCACCTGCTCTGCCGCCACTATAATTTTCTAAACCTATATGAATCTTACCGCCCAAAAAAGTACCCGTGGTTAACACCACGGCCTTAGCCATAAAATTTAAACCCATTTGGGTTTTAACGCCGCATACTTTATTACCTTCGACAATTAAATCTGCTACCGTCTGCTGAAACAAGGCTAAATTAGCTTGATTTTCTAAAGTATATCTAACAGCCTGCTTATACAATAGCCGATCAGCTTGAGCGCGAGTCGCTCTAACCGCAGGACCTTTACTAGCATTTAAGGTACGAAACTGTATACCACCAAGATCAATGGCTTTTGCCATAATTCCGCCTAAAGCATCAATCTCTTTAACCAAATGACCTTTACCTATCCCACCAATGGCTGGATTACAGCTCATTTGCCCTAAGGTTTCGATATTTTGCGTTAACAATAAAGTGTTGGCACCACTACGCGCAGAGGCCAGTGCCGCTTCAGTTCCTGCATGACCGCCACCCACCACAATTACGTCAAAATCTTTTTTAAATTTCACAAGCTTTTTTCACTCTAAGTAGTAGACTATTTGCGCCCAACCTTTTGATGGGCTTTCGACTATTATAAGAGGTAAACCATGAAAAAACGTAATAATCCAAACAAAATAGATTGTATTCCTATACAAAACCCCGTAGCCAAGTTCGCAGGTCAGTTTAATAAAGCACAAATCTTTGCTGATAAAAAACAATATCGTCGTAATGCAAAGCACCGGCAGCAGGAAGCTAGCCCAATTACGTTAATACATAGCGTAATTGGGCTAGCTTCTTGTGTATCGATTAATGCTTAATTTATCTACACCATAATAACTACTGTTATTAGCCATCTTATAAGTTTTCACTGAGTTAATCGCTCTACATGCCTTACCTATGCCCTTACCAGCATAGATATTTTCATAAGCTTAGGTTCCCACGCGAAGCATCACAACCCACAGTTTAAGGATAGAAAAAAAGCGTTTCACCTTTAGGGGCATTGACGCGAAGCATAAGAATAAAGCAATGATGTGCTGAGTGTTGGTTTTACCGGTAAAGATATCAACTACATTGACTAACGCAGCATCAACTACAAAAACTTTTGCAATGATTAATTTTTTATAGAATGTACTAACACTTTATAAGTGTTGCATCGCCTTTAAAACAAGGCTGAGGTGAAAGATGTTGAGGCTTGAGGGTTTTAGAATTTTTTCAGAAACTGCAGAGAGGGTATTTCGAAGCTTTATGCTAGGTAAAACACCCCCGTCGGCCATGCCTCACGGGGGTTACTGCAATTACTTACCTGAAATAGCTTCAGCAGAGCTGTTATTAGAGGTTTTTCTTTTTTCAATTTTAGTGAATGTTTCTTGTTGTAAAGAAGCAACTGCACCGCTTTGCAAATGCTTAGTTTCATCTTTTTTCAACAAAACAACTAAAAGTACGATTGCAGCGATAGAAACGCCAACGATTACCCATGTATTATCTTTTTCTTGTTCTTCAGCCATTTTAAAATCCTCATTTAGTTATTAATATTTATTATTCCCTCTCCTCAAGAGGGCTGTTCAGCATAAACTTTTATTGAACAGGTTGTCGTAATTTTTTAAAACAACGGGGCAATTTTTATCATGAGACCTTAGTGCGTGTCAAAACTATTTTTTAAAATGTTTTTCCTGTAAAAATTAAGCTACGTTATAGGTGTTTCGATTTAAAGAAAAAGCTAGACAGAGATTATAAATTTCAATAGAACAAAAACTGACTCGCTAGACTTAAGCCAATTGCTGACTGCGTGGACTCATGCCCGCCTTTACATCAATTTAAAGCCTGTTTTTACGCCCATTAATACCGTAAAAATTGGGTTTTTGCACACGGCTATAAGTTCAATTTTTTAAATAAAATGCCATTAAATAAAAGTCTGTGCCCGCCTTGATAGCAACGAATTCTTAACCCAAAAACAGTGTTTTTAACGGCTATTGATAGTGGACGACCATGGCTTTTCAAACGATAACACCAGCAATAAATATAAAGTTAATAATTCTAAGGACAATAACCACGAAGGAAAATTAACATTAATAGGCAACTGCACTTTTGCAAAATAAAGCAACACACCCAAAACTATATACGCCAGTATCCGCTTAATAGGATAAGCCACATAATAATATTTCTGCCCTAAAGCATAAGACACTATCGTCATAGCGGCATAACAAGCCAAAGTTGCCCATGCGGAACCTACATAACCCCATAACGGTATCCAAACCACATTGAGCACGACAGTCAGCAAAGCACCCGCTAGCGATACACCTGCGCCCATTAAGGTTTTATCAGTCAACTTGTACCAAATCGACAAATTGACATAAATACCCAAACATAAATTGGCCATTAATAAGATAGGCACGACCTCAAGACCCGCACGGAACTCATCACCCAGAAAATACTTAAAAAAATCGATAAATAAAGTCACTAACAAAAAGATAAACACACAAAAGATCACAAAAAACTTTAAGACGTTTGCATAAACACTACGTGCATCACTTTTATCGGCATAAGCAAAAAAGAAAGGCTCAGCTGCATAACGAAAGGCCTGAATAAATAGCGTCATCAATATCGATAACTTATAACAAGCACTATAAATGCCCAGCATTTTCATATTGGTCTGAAAATCATACGGCAATAAATACTTTAATAGTGCACGATCTAACATTTCATTAATAATGCCAGCAAAGCCGATAACGACCATGGGCGCAGAATAACGAATCATGCGAGCAAATAAAGCCCGATCAAATCCCCACGCCCAGCCTTTCAATTGAGGAGCAAGCAGAAAAAACTTAACAATACTCGCTATTAAATTAGCAATAAAAATATAGCCGACACCGATGCTTGGATCATAAATAGCCGACAACCAAGCCGCACTATGCTCAGCATAAAGCTTGGGGCAATAAATAATAAAAAACAGGCTCAGAAAAATGGTGACAAGTATTTCGATGACCTTAATACTGGCAAAGCGAAAAGCCTTATTCTCTGCACGTAAGCGAGCAAAAGGGATGGCCGATATCGCATCTAAAACCAAGATTAAACTAAAGCACAAGACATATTCTGGGTGAGCAGAATAATGTAATGCCGCTGAAAGCTGGGCATTTATCAAACAGATACCCAGAAAAAAACCTAGATTAACGATCACGACAAAAATAAGTGCAGTCGAATAGGCAAAATCTTTTCCACTCTGTTCTTTATCACGAAAACGAAAGTAACCCGTCTCAAAGCCAAATAATAACAACACCGAAAAGAAGCCAGCATAAGCATAAAACTCCGATACCACACCGTATTCAGCTGCTGAAAAATAGTAGGTATACAGTGGCACCAACAGATAATTAAGAAACCGACCAAAAATACTACTAAGGCCATAAATAGCTGTTTGTGATGCGAGCTTTTTGATAAGTCCCATTGTGCGTCTACCCTGTATTTCGTTGATGAGGCATTATTAATGCTAAGCAGTTGATTATATATTAAGGCAACTCGCAGAGATAAAATCCCCACATAGGATGCTGCTGACCCTAGGACATCACTACAAATTTAATACAAATCCACAGGATCAACATCCAAAGTCCACTGTACTTTTTGAGCTTGTTTGAGTACTGCCAATTTGGGCACTAACTCATCCAAGAACAGTTGTAAGTCTTTGCGTCGATTATTTTGAAATAATAATTGATAGCGATAGTGACCCGCCCTTCTAGCCATGGGCGCTGATACAGGTCCTAAAATCTGAGTATGTCGAACGTTGAGTGTTTTTATCAACTCATTAAGTGCTTGAAAAAAAATCGAAGGCAAGCCTGAATCTGAGGCTTGCACACGTAATAAAGCTTGATAACTGAAAGGCGGTAACGATGCTTGTTTACGTTCAGCCAAGGCTGAAATGGCAAAACTTTGATAGCCTTGTTCAATTAAAGTGGTCAATAAAGGATGATCTGGCTGCCTAGTTTGCATAATGACTTTACCACGCTTTTCTGCGCGTCCTGCACGACCAGAAACCTGAACTATCATTTGCGCCAGCTTTTCAGCCGCATGAAAATCAATACTAAACAAACCACTATCAACATCTAAAATAGCGACTAAAGTTACATTAGGAAAATGATGACCTTTAGCAAGCATTTGCGTACCCAAAATAATATCGACTTCACCGTTATTAATCTGCTGTAGATAATCTTCTAGCGTACCTTTACGTTGTGTAGAATCACGATCTAAACGCACCGTGATCTTATCAGGAAATAATTCAGTCAATACCTTTTCTACGCGCTCAGTTCCAAGACCTAAGGGCGTGAGTTCGCCAACCTTACAGTCAGGACAACTTCTGATCAAAGCTTCTTCATTGGCGCAATGATGACAACGCAAGCAATTTTCATCAAAATGAATCACCAAATTAGCATCACAACGATGACAACGCGCCACCCAACCGCAGCTATGACATATTAAAGTCGGTGCAAAACCACGTCGATTTAAGAACAACAAGACCTGTTCTTGTTTAGCTAAGGTTTTATGCATTTCTTCCAATAACGCAGCAGATAAGCCTTCTTGCATACGTTTATTTCTAATATCTAGCAGATGTAAAGTTGGCTCTATGGCCTTACCCGCCCGTGCAGGCAAGGCTAACAATTGATAACGCTGCTTATTGGCATTATGCACACTTTCCAAAGAAGGTGTCGCTGAACCCAATAACACTGGAACATCCAACAACTGACCACGAACTACAGCAATATCTCTAGCTGAAAAACGAAAGCCTTCTTGCTGTTTAAAAGAGGCATCATGCTCTTCGTCAAGAATAATTAAGCCTGGATTTTTTAAAGGGGCAAATAAAGCCGAACGTGTACCCAGTAAAATGGCAGCCTGTCCTTGTTGCATTTTTAACCAAGCCATCGCGCGCTGCTTATCGGTCAATTTTGAATGCGACAAAACAATATCAACCGAAAATCGCTGCCTAAAACGATCTTCTAATTGCGGCGTCAAGGTGATCTCTGGTACCAAAACTAACACTTGTTGACCACGTTCTAAGACGCTATGAATGATCTGTAAATAAACCTCCGTCTTACCGCTGCCGGTTACACCATCCAACAAAAACACGCCAAATTGACCCAAACTAGCACAAACCGAATCTATCGCTTGTTGCTGTTGAGTGTTAGCAGTTAAAGCAGGCTTGCTCATTAAGGCGCCCGCATTTGTGACGCCCTCCTCAGCAAAGCTAAGTTGTATAAGTTGTTTGCTTAGTAATTGCTTAATAGCAGGCTTCCAGCCCTCTGCCAATAAAGCAAGCTCAATTTCTGTGAGATTAGCTGAACTGCTTTGCAGCTTTTCCAATATTCGCTGCTGGTTAGAACTACGCTTTAATTGTTGACTGTCTGTTGCAAGTCCTAAATCGGTCAAGGCATAGCGTTTTATGGGCTTTATTTGTATGACTTTACCCTGCCTTAAGGCCGCAGGAAATGCAGTCGCTATGACCACACCGATAGGGTGATGATAATAACTAGCCGCCCACTGTAACAAACGCAGGTCTTTAGGAGATAACAAGGGATAAGGGTCAATGACCCGAATAATCGACTTGAGCTTACTGAGTTCAAATTCACTATGCGTGGCTATTTCTAATAAATAAGCCATTTTTTTGCCAGAACCAAAAGGCACTTCGACTCTTATTCCCGGCTTAATAGTGTCTAGTTCAACATCTTCTGGCGCTAGATAATCAAATAAATGATAAGCAGGAATAGAAATGGCCACTTTAAAAATAGGCTGATCACAATGTTGCATAGTAGAAAATTATTGTTACCAATGGATTGTAGAGCTAAGTAGTTATACTTACTAAAGAATTTAAGTTACCCACAGAAGCTGTGGATAACTTTGTGAATAAGTGAGACTCATAGTCTCTTAATACTGATGTAAGCTAGGCTATTGTTAAATTGACCAATTATTATACAACAACAATTAATCTATAAATATCAACAATATAAATACGAACACCGTATCTAAAAATAAAACCATATTCACTGCATTACTGATTTAAGCCATTTGCTTAATTATGTGCATAAACAAAGATATTACCAAAGGCTATGCAATTAACATTAAGCCTCAAACTCTTTATTTCATTAGTTGACATTACACAGTAACGTCGACTTACTCTCGTTTGCCGCGACTAGCACCGCAGGTTTTGTTGGGATTAGCCACAACAGGGGCGCGGCATGGATGCCGTGCGTCGGTAGAGAGGGCGTCCTGCCCTCCTACCGACCCCCGACAAAACCGAGGAGCGCAGGGAGAAGCGACAATCGAGCCGCCTTTTCTTTGGATACTTTCTTTTGGCGGAGCCAAAGAAAGTATCTCGCCTTCGGGTGCGAATACCCGATTAAATCAATCGTCGCGATAACGACCTCATTATTAATCGCTTAAAAATAGCACAATATAAAGACCGCGCCTTGCACTAAAAGACGAGTCTCTCTAAAATGTGCATTTTCTGGAGCTGCTAATGAATCAAGGCTTAACTATCGACCAAGATGCAACGGCAATGTCCGCTAAATCTTCAATTGACAATATCACCGCCAACCCTTACGACGCGCTATTCTCCAGCGTCATCGGCCAAGATTATTATCTATTAAAACAAATTAGTCCATTTGCAGCAGAAATGAGCCGCTTAGTAGGAGTAACGGTTTCTAAGTTTTGCGCCGACAAAACTGTCCCTGTTAGCGTCGTAGAATTAGGCGGCGGCACTGGAATAACCAGCTTATCGATATTAACCGCCGATGAGCAACTTAGTTTATTAAGCATCGACAATGAACCCATCATGCAAAATCAAGCTAAACTCAGTTTGCAACAATGGGTAGATGAAGGACGTTTAAGCTTTTCTGAAAAAGACGCCTTAAGTGCCTTACAGTCATTGAACAGCAACAGCGTTGATGTCATAGCAACTGCTTACACATTACATAACTTTGAAAGCAATTACCGAAAACAAGTGCTTGCTGAAATCTTTAGAGTATTAAAACCTAAGGGCCAATTTATCAATGGTGATCGTTACGCATTAAATGATATTAGCGCCCATACGCGCAGCACTCAAAATGAAGTCGCTGGCTATTTTAAAGTATTAATCGAACTTAATCGCCTCGATGTTTTAGAACATTGGATTATTCATTTATTTAACGACGAATCAGAAAACCACATTATGCGAGAAGCCCTAGCCTTGCAACAATTAGCTGATGCTGGTTTTAAGCAGATAAATCTAAGCCATCGCCTTGAGGTTAATGCCTTGGTTACAGCAGTTAAAGAATAGTGCTATTGCTTAACTTCCCCGAGGTGCCAGCATTAATAGCATAATCTATTGTTCGCATACAAAGAGCTTATGGGTGAGGAATAAGAGGCTTTTAATTGCGGTGTAGTGAGTTATTTTGGATTGATACACCCTCCCTGCCATTAAGCATAGGTATCTAAACAAGTTTCTTATCGGCGTGGAAACGATAAAAAACACCGTAGGGGCGTATTGCATACGCCCAACATCGAAAGTCTAATGTTATAGAGCTTATTTTTATAAGGGCGTATGCAATACGCCCCTACGATCTTCACCACAATGTTATCGTTCTCGCGTGGGAATGCTAACAATTATTTATGTAGATACCTATGACATTGAGGACTGGGGAAGAGTTATAAACTGAGTTAATTAATCTCTCTTGAACGATTTTGAATACTTTCAAAATATCTATCAATAATCAGACCATTTTAATGGTCATGCAAAGTCAATAAACTAATAGGATGATTATGTTAAGGTTTAAAGCAAGAATCTGGTTTTTATTAGGCGCTTTAGCGTGTCTAAGCTTATTGGCGATGGGAGCTTATTTTCAATTAATTGATGGCTTAGAACCCTGCCCCTTATGTATTTCGCAACGCTTGGCTATCTTATTAACCGGTATTATTTTCTTGATTGCTGGCTTACACAACCCTGCCCATACTGGCATTAAGCGCTATGCCATCTTAGGAACTATGAGTGCCTTATTTGGCGGCTCTATTTCAACTCGACATGTTTGGTTACAACATTTACCGCCCGATCAAGTGCCTGAATGCAGTCCGGGCATTAGCTTTATGCTACAGAATTTTCCGTTATTTGACACTGTCAAACTCATGCTTAATGGCACGGGTGATTGCGCTAAAATAGATTGGACTTTTTTGAGTTTAAGCATGCCAGCCTGGACCTTAGTCGCTTTTTTATGTTTAGCCACTTTGAGTATCCTGCAAATTTGGAATAGCAAATAATAAGGCGTTAAGCCATCGCCTCTATCAAACACTGTGAGTAGAAACATGAAAAAAATCTTAATGGCACTATTATTAGCGGCTTACTTTAGTGCTGCGCTTGCCGATGAAACCGATAACAAACTAGCTAAAGCCATTAACGGTGAACAACGTTCTGCTGAACATAAAGCCCGTGACCTCTATCGCCACCCCCAACAAACCTTAGCTTTTTTTGACGTACAAGACACTATGACGGTCGTTGAAGTCTGGCCAGGAGAAGGCTGGTATACGGAAATTTTAGCGCCTTACTTGAAAGATAAGGGCAAACTTTATGCTGCGCATTATTCTGCTAATTCTGACGAGCCTTACTTTAAAAAGAGCTATGACAAATTTGTAAAGAAAATGCACGACCAACCTGAGCTATATGGCAAAGTTGAGATCACCGAATTAGAACCGCCTAAGTTCTTCCAAATTGCACCTGATAACTCTGTTGATCGGGTTTTATCATTTCGTAATACCCATAATTGGCTGGGTATTGATCAAGCTGCAGCCGTCTATGTGGCTATGTATAAAGCTTTAAAACCAGGCGGCATCTTAGGTGTAATTGATCACCGATATAATTTATTCAAACGTCAGAATAAAATAACCGAAGCCGGTTATGTCAGTGAAGATGATGTGATTGCCTTAGCTAGAAGCGCTGGTTTTGAGTTTTTAGAAAAATCTGAAATTAATGCCAACCACAAAGATAAAAAGAACTACCCCAAAGGCGTCTGGAGCTTACCCCCTACTTTTGCTTTAAAAGATCAAGATCGTGAGCTTTATCAAGCAATAGGTGAAAGCGACAGAATGACGATTAAATTTATTAAGCCTAGGTAATACGTGGCGGCTTAGCGACAAAGCATTATGATTTTTGCTCCCCCCCTTTTGTAAAAGGGGAAGCGTAAAGCGAGGAGGCAGAAGAGAATTTATTGATTATTTTTATAGACCAAATCTCCCCTAACCCCTCTTTGCTAAAGAGCATAGGTATCTACACAAATAATTGTTAGCATTCCCACGCAAGAACGATAACATTGTGGTGAAGATCGTAGGGGCGTATTGCATACGCCCTTATAAAATAAGCTCTATAACATATAGACTTTCAATGTTGGGCGTATGCAATACGCCCCTACGGTGATTTTTATCATTTCCACGCCGATAAGAAACTTGTGGAGATACCTATGGCTAAAGAGAGAAAATAAAAGAATACTTTTACAGTCTCGTTAGCAATAACCCAATTCAAGGTTAGTATTTGTCGATTTGATATTCTTCTCGTCGGTTTTATATTCTTTTAGGTCGACTTGATGCCCTTCTCATCGATTTAATGTTCTTTTGAGATAACTAAAGGTTCTTCTCATCGCTTTGATGTTCTTTCTATCGATTTAATGTACTTTTGGCGCAACTTGATGTTCTTTTCATCGATTCAATGTTCTTTTAGGTCAACTGAATGTTCTTTTCATCGATTTAATGTTCTTTTAGA